>JAAYGM010000112.1 GCA_012727735.1 Bacteroidales bacterium
GTCATATATGCTCCCCTTGAAGATATGGTTCTTCTGCAGCACCAACCCGATGTTATCGCGCAGTGACTCGTTATCATACTCCTCCAGCTCCAGACCGTCAAGATAAACCTGACCACTATCGGGCTGATAGAACTTGCACAACAGATTGATCAGCGTGCTCTTTCCCGCACCACTCAATCCCACGATGGCGGTCGTCTTCCCCGGCTCAAGCGTAAGACTCACATCATGGAGTGCCTTTGTACCGTTGGGATAGGTGAAGTTCAGATGCTCCACGCTGAACGCTCCCTGCACCTTCTCGGCCTTCACCCTGCCGCTCACCTCAGGTGCATCATCGTCACCCAGCACAGAAAAGAACCCGTCGGCATAGATCACCGCATCGTTCACCTCATCATAGATACGGTGTAGCTGCCCTATAGGTGCGGAGACATTGCGGAAAAGCATGATATGCATCATAATGGCACCGATACCCATCTGTCCGTCCAGCACCAGATAGACGGTAAGGATGATGATCAGCACCACGCCTATCTGCTGGATAAAAGACTTCAGACTCTCATAGATGTAACTGGTCTGACGTGTCTGCAGTTGATTGTTCAGCATATCCATCTGCACATCGTACTGCTTCTTCCCCTCCAGCTTCTCACGTACGAAGCTCTTGATCACCGTGATCGAGTCGATGATGTTGATCAGCCCGTGATTCTTGCGCTCCCGCTGGCCGCGCAGCTCCATCCGCCACCCCTTCAGCCGCCTGGCCTGACGCTGGCTCACGTAGAAGTAGGCCGGCACAATGATTGTCGCCAGCAACCCCACGTAGAGATTGGCATGATACATCACCACCAGGGCGATGATGGCAGTGGAGAAGAGCGGCAGGATATCGAGGAAGAAATTCTGCACCAGTCGTATAAGGCTCTCCACACCACGGTTGATGCGGGTCTGCAGCAGGCCGGTCTGATTATCCGGATCGGCGTAGAACGCCATCTTATAGGTCAGTATCCTCTCCACCGCTGCCTGTGAGAGATCACTACCCACCCTGATCCGTATCTTCTCACCGAAATATTTCTGCCCGAACCGGATACCGATATTCAGCAACTCGTTGCCCAGCATGATCAGAGAGATGATGATCAGCAAACGGATACCTTTTTCAAACGGATCGGATTCACTCAGCAGTGCCTGCACACGGGTGACTGTCTCATTCACGATGAGAGGGTTCACCTGCGCGGCGAATGAGCCGACAAGCGTGAGTAAGAGTGTCCCTGTGATCATTTTCCTGTAAGGTTTTACAAAAGGCAGCAGGTTCCGGAAAAGTGCATTGAATGATTGTTTGTTGGTTTTGTTGTTATTCATTGGCCGTTGGACACCCAAAAAAGCAAAGAGTTTAATTTTTCAGTAGCCATTTTTTTTGGGTCTCTGCGTGCAAAAAACTATCTTTGCGATTATGGTTGAACACACGAAAACAATAACCCGAACAGTTTTTTTCCTGTTCCTGATTATTTTTACTGCTTCATGCACTCTAAAACAGGAGAACCACACTGCTGATACCGACAACTCGGAAGAAACGAATCAGCGCTATGCTTACGGCATATGTATTGATTCCCTCACGATAACCCATTATCAAATAGAAAAAGGAGATCATCTCTCCTCCATCCTCACAGATATGGGGTACACGGGATCAGACGCCGAAAAGATCACCCGGACTCTCTCCCCCTATTATCCCCCCTCAAAACTACAGATCGGGAACAGATACGCGGCCCTCACCACCTGCGATTCAATATCATCCATACAGTACCTCGTTTTTGAAAGATCAAAAACAGATTTTGCGGTGGTCGATCTGAGTGCTGATACACTGAGAGCGTATGAATCCTCAAAACCGGTTACCCTGCAACGCAGGTACAGCGAAGGAACCATCACCTCTTCCGTGTGGAATGCAATCATCGGGTCGGGAGCACCCCCGCTGCTTGCCCTCAAGTTGTCGGATCTCTATGCCTGGCAGGTTGATTTCTTTGATGTCAAACAGGGCGATTCGTTTCGTCTGATCTACGACGAAGCATGGATAGATGATACCACCTTTGTGGAGATCGCTTCTATCGAAGGGGCGGTCTTCACCCATCAGGAGAGGGATTACCTGGCTGTTCCTTTTGAGCAGGATACAGTAAGGGAATATTTTGATGAAGAGGGTAATAGTTTGCGGAAGGCTTTTCTGAAAGCACCCCTCGACTTTTTCCGCATCAGCTCCCGATTCTCCAATGCACGCTATCATCCCATACTTAAACGCTATAGGGCTCATCACGGCGTGGATTATGCCGCACCCTCGGGCACACCGGTGAAAACAGTCGGCGACGGCGTGGTGATTGAGAAAGGATACCAAAGGAACGGCGCCGGCAACTACCTGAAGATAAAGCACAACAGCAATTATACAACAACCTATATGCACCTGAGCCGGTTTGCCAAAGGGGTACAGAAGGGTGGCACGGTAAAGCAGGGTGAGGTGATCGGTTATGTTGGCTCCACGGGCCTCTCCACCGGTCCCCATCTCGATTACCGGGTACATAAAAACAACCAGCCGGTCAACCCGCTTAAAATGGAGATACCCCCCTCCTATCCGGTGAAGCCTGAGCTAAGAGACAGTTTTATGGTCGTCCGCGACAATATGCTGCAGCAACTGGATAGCTTGCAACAGGCATGGCAGCCGAACACGCTGTCTCCCGACTCATTAAGGCTGAATACTTACACACAATCACTTTAGTTTTTCGTGACGCTCCTCTCCGGAGAGTGATGGGCAACCTTGTACTAAATGAACAGAGAAACCGGAAGATAAAGAATAAATTGTTACCTTTGGGGCTTGAATAATTTCTTTTTCACAGAATAATGGAGCATAAACGAAAGAACAGTGTGCTGTCAGCACTCACAGAATTGATAAGGCAGCACAGACTGGAGATCATTGAAGCAAACAGAACCGACATAGGTGCCTTTCCTGAAATGGAGGAGGCCATGATTGATCGCCTGAAGGTAGATGATAAAAAGATCGAAGGGATGATCCGTTCGCTGGAGGAGGTGGCGGCACAGACTGACCCCGAAGGGAAGACAATCTATGAGTTCGTCCGGGAGGATGGGTTGCACATCGTCAACCGCACCGTACCCTTCGGCACCATACTGATCATTTATGAATCGAGACCCGATGTCACCATTGAGGCGGCTGCTACCGCTTTCAAGGCCGGCAACCGCATACTGCTGAAAGGAGGCAAAGAGGCGTTCCACACCAACACCTGCCTCACCCGTTTATGGCAGCAGGCACTGTCGGATAACGGGGCGGACAAAAGCTTCATTCAGTATCTGAGTCTCACACACGAGGAGACGCAGCAGCTGATCAGGGAGAACAGCAGGAAAGTAGATCTGATTATTCCGCGTGGCGGAGAACGACTGATCCGGTTTGTGCAGGAGAACACCTCTGTGCCGGTGATCATCAGCGGACGGGGAAATAATTTCCTATACGTGGAGAGCGATGTTGATTTTGACATGGCTACAGGGTTGATTATGAACGGCAAGAAACGCATCAGCGTCTGCAACGCGATCGATAAAGTGATCATAGACAAAAAGCTTCCCGCCTTACAGGAGAAGATTAACACGCTGGCAACCATTCTCCTGGAAAAGGGTATTGAGGTATGGGGCAACAGCGGAATCGTTGCTTTATCTGATAAGGTAAAAGAAGAGAACAATGCAGCTACGCTCTGTGAAGAGTACCTTGCACCAAAGCTCTATCTCACCCTGGCCGATGATATCACCGAAGCAATCGGGATGATCAACAGTTACTCGGGCGGACACTCGGCAGTGATCGTCACCAACAACCGGAGCAGCGCCGATCAGTTCATGCAGCAGGTCGACTGCGCTGCTGTCTATCACAACGCCTCCTCCCGTTTTACCGACGGCGGTCAGTTCGGTGTGGGCGCGGAGATAGCCATCAGCACACAAAAGCTTCATTTCCGCGGCCCCCTGGGAGCGCAGGAGCTGGTGACCAACAAATGGTTTGTCTACGGAGAGGGACATATCCGCGAATAGCATCAACAAAACATCACATTTCACTCAGATCGATTCACACACCCTATGCGGGTAATTGCACTAATGAAGAAAAAACTAATCATCAAGATAGGAACCTCCACACTGACGGCAGGGACCAACCGCATCTCCTTTGCCGTGATTGAAAGCCTGGCAAGGCAGATCGTGGAGCTGAAGCAGGCCTATGACGTGGTGATCGTCTCCTCAGGAGCCATCGCCACCGCACGTCAGTTTGTTGAGATCAACGGGTTCCACAGGAATGTTGACTCCAAGCAGGCGATGGCAGCCATCGGACAGACAAAACTGATGGAGCTCTACGACACCATCTTCAGTACCTTCGGCCTGAATATCGCTCAGATACTGCTGACCTACCGCGATTTTGAGAACAACATTGCGAACGAGAACACCCGCAACACCATCAAACGACTCTGGCAGGCCGATTACATCCCCATTGTGAATGAGAATGATACCGTCTCCATTGAGGAGATCCTGCTGGGGGACAACGATAAGCTGTCGGCGTTGGTGGCGGTGATCACCGAGGCCGATCTGCTCATCCTGGTATCCGATATCGACGGGATCTTCGACCGGAACCCTCATCTTCATGCCGATGCGCTGCTGATCAGCGATGTCTCTGACCTGGAGAGCATCAAAGATTGTGTTGAAGAAAAAGAGTCCACCCTCGGCACCGGCGGCATGTCATCCAAACTATATGCTGCAGAGATCTGCATGAGAAACGACGTGGAGATGTGGATCGTGAACGGACAGCGGGCCAACTATATCATCAAGGCACTGAACAGGGCGATTCCTTTCACGCGATTCAAACAGTGATCTGTCAGGTGACACGCGAATGGTATCTGTTACATAAAAGAAAATATCAAACAATAAAATAGCATCAATGAAGCATGGATTTATCGGTTTCGGCAACCTGGCCGGGGCTGTCTATCAGGGATTGAAAGAGGAGAAAGAGATGGAGTTTGCCTATTTTGCCAGAAGCAGAAAAGAGGTGCCCATCTCCTTTTGTGAAGAGATGGACAATCTGGTATCGTTTGCCGATGTGCTCTGGCTGACGGTGAAACCACAGGACCTGGCCGGCATCCTCGATCGGCTGAAAGCATACAACCTGAGCGGCAAGACAATCGTCTCACCCGTGGCGGGGAAGAGCATCGCCTATATTGAACGTTACCTGGGAAAAGAACAACTGATCGTACGCATCATGCCCAACCTGGCGATGGCTTACCGCAAATCGGTCACCGCCTTCAACACCAACCAGCCCGGCAACAGGCAGGCGATGGAGATATTCGGTATCCTGGGTAAGCTGGGTAAGGCGGTGGAACTGGAAGAGAATGGCTTCGACCTCTTCACCTCCGTCTTCGGCAGCGGCCCCGCATTTATCCTCTCGTTTATTCAGATCTTCAAGGAGAAGATGCAGGAGTTCAGCCTCCCCGGCCCCCTGCTCGATGAGCTGCTGCTGGAGCTCACACAGGGTACGACACTCTATTTCGCGGAGAACCAGAAGAACAACAGCATTGAGGAGCTGATAAAAAACATCACCAGCAAGGGGGGTACAACACAGGCAGGGCTGGAGTATTACCGCGCACACAAGATCGGTAAACACTTCGAAGGGGTACTCGATGCGGCAAGGAACAGGTCAGTGGAGATGAGCAGGAACGGAAACTGATTTATTCTGCTTTCTCCGCTTTTGTCTTGTAGGCAATGGCATAGAAACGGATCTGCCTGATCACCGAGAGCAGTCCGTTGGAGCGGGTTGGTGAGAGATGATCGGTGAGACCGATCTCTTTCATAAACCGCAGATCATTCCCGATAATCTCATCGGGTGTGCGGTCGTTGAACACGCGCAGCACCAGCGCCAGCAATCCTTTCACGATAATCGCATCGCTCTCGGCCTGAAACAGGAGCCTCCCCTCACGGAACTCGGTCTGCAGCCACACCCTGCTCTGACACCCCTCAATGATATTCTCCGGGGTTTTGTACTTCTCATCCAGTGGTGGCAGGGCGTTACCCTGCTCAATGATCAGCGCATATTTATCCATCCAGTCATCATAGAGGCTGAACTCTTCAATAATCTCTTGTTGTACTTCGTCTATTGTCTGCATATTTTTTATCTCTCCAGGTAAATAACCTCCATCACGGTCTGTCCCGATGCTTTCAGCGAGTTGCGGTCTATATTGCGCATGTCGTCATTCAACGTATGCCAGTGGGGACCGAACCCGGTGGGGGTATCCCTCTTCAGGTTGATGATATTGATGCTGGGCGCTCTCTGTTGCCGGTTCACCGGCAGATGATCGTCGGTGATGTACCCTCCCCGATGAGGAGGGAAATAGCTGCCGTAACCCAGCCTGGCAGCGGTGCTCCATACTTTCTCCACCACACCCGGGGCATAGTGTACCGAGTACTCCTCCTTCAGGAAGGTGGCGTTGGGTGAGCCTACCATATCCAGCAGGATACCGTAAGCAGCCTTATAATCGTCATTGTGTGGATGCTCGGCCCAGTACTGCGACCCGAGACACCACCAGTCTCCCTCCACCATCTGCGTGTCGAACGAGGGTTGCCCCCAGTCTTCCAGGTCAAAGAAGATGATGTCCACACCCACCCCGGCCGGCTGCAACTGCAACTGACGGGCTATCTCCAGCAGCACCCCCACCCCGCTGGCACCATCATCGGCACCCGCAATGGGTTGCCGCTGTCTCTCTTCATCACTCTCTTCATCGGCAAAAGGACGTGAATCCCAGTGGGCAAAGAGCAGTACTCTCTTCTCCAATGCAGGTTGATAACTTCCTATGATATTGCGTATCGGCAGATTGCGCCCGTCATAATGGGTGATGTCGGCACGCTGCTGGACCACCTGCGCACCAAACGACATCAGTTTTTCCGCGAGCCAATCGCCACAGTCACTGTGTGCCGCTGTTCCCGGCACCCTCGGGCCGAAAGCCACCTGCTGTTCCACAAAACGATAGGCACTGTCGGCATTGAAATCGGGAGACTGCTGCAGGTAGGGCTCCGCCACAGCGATGCTCCTGGCCGACTGACAGGAGTTACACGACACCGTAAGCACCGTAAGCAGCATGCCTGCTGTCAGCGCAACTATAAGTGAAAACATCCCTGCTCTTTTCATCCCTCTATTGTTTGTCAATCTGATTCATTCGTTCTCAATCCCTCCCAACTACTTGTTCCGCTGATAGGTGAAGTTATATATTCCCATATTGGTGTAGGTCTCACGCAGTGCATCCTCATCGTCCGAAATCACCAATAGCTTGTCACCGGCGTAGAGAAGTGTCTGCCCCGTAGGCACGAAAAACTGCTCCTCCCGTTTCACCATCACCACCAGCGTTTTGTCGGGCAGCGGCATCTCAATCAGGTTCTTACCATATTTCAATGTCTCTTCCGTGATTTCAATCTCCGTCATGGCCGATTTGATCTCTTCGGAAAACTCCACATCGAAGTCCTCAAACGCTTTAAACTTCGATGGTTTATCTGCCAGCTTCAGCCACTTGGCCACGAGGGGCAGCGAGGTGCCCTGTACCAGCAGAGAGATGATGGTAATCACGAAAACAATATTAAAGATCCATCTTGCATTGGGTATATCCGCTGCCAGGGGCATGATGGCGAAGATAATGGGCACGGCACCTCTCAGGCCCACCCACGAGACATAGAGCTTATCCTTGATGCGGATATTCCTGAAGGGTGTGAGGGACATGAATACAGAGAGGGGACGGGCCACAAAGATCATAAAAAAGGCGATCAGCGTTGCGGGGATGATTACCTCAAACAGCTCAGCCGGATTGACCAGCAGTCCCAGTGTGAGGAACAGCAGGATCTGGCTCATCCAGGCAAAACCATCCATAAACTTCATGGAGGTGCGCTTATGTACGAACTTGGAGTTGCCGATCACCAGCCCTGCGATATAGATTGCCAGATAACCGTTACCTTTCAGATAGTAGGTGGCAGCAAAGACAAAAATTCCCAGAATCAACAACAGGATCGGATAGAGCGAGGCGTTGTCCATCCGGATGCGATTGATGATCGAGACTGCCGCTTTCCCCAGGAAATAACCAAGCAGGGCACCTATGGAGAGCTGCACCGTAATATTCAGCAGCACCATGAAGAAATTAGGCTCATTGCCCGACTGGAGGATGCCCATGAACATGATGGTGAGCATATATGCCATCGGGTCGTTACTCCCACTCTCCATCTCCAGCAATGGCCTCAGGTTGTTTTTAAGAACCACACCTTTTGATCGTAGGATACCGAATACGGATGCCGAATCGGTGGAAGAGACGGTGGATGCCAGCAGCATTGCGGCAAGTAATCCCAGGCCGAGCGACGGCAGCATTCGTCCGGACAACCACCAGGTGAAAAGACCGGTGAACAGTGCCGTGAGGAAAACACCCAGTGTGGCAAGGAGCACCCCCGGGGCAATGACCGGTTTGATCTCCGAGAATTTCGTATCCAGACCACCCGAGAAGAGAATGATACATAAACTGAGTGTGCCGATGGTATGGGCTGTCTGTATGTTCTCGAAGACCAGTCCGAAACCATCCGTCCCGAAGACCATCCCCACGATAAGGAAGAGCAACAGCACTGGCACACCGAAACGATGCCCCGCCTTGCCTACCAGCATGCTGATAAAAAATAAAACTGAGCCTGCAAGCAATAATAGTTCTGTACTGATCGTCATCCTGTAGGTGGGTAATTATTTTTTTTGTGTGAATGAAATAAAAGTATCTGCAACGCGCAATGAAGCGGTGGCACCCATAATGAGGGGGTAGTTCTGTTTTACGTGCCCCACGGGAAAATTAAAACAGACCGGGAAAGCATCATCTTTCACCACATTAAAGATCGATTGTTGTAAATTGTCATACATCTGCTCATCCTCCTCATAATCGGTGAACTGCCCGACAATAAGTGCGCTGATGCGCTCAAACACTCCAGCCAGCTTTAGCTGATGAATCATCCGGTCGGTTTTGTATGGTGCTTCACCGATATCTTCTATGAAGAGGATGCCATTGCGGGGGATCCTGGCGTATCTCGTTCCCAGGATACTGCAGAAAACAGAGAGGTTGCCTCCGAAAAGTCTCCCTCCAGCCTCACCACTCCTGTTCAGCATCTTTTCCCCTGTTACCGGGAAATAATAATCCACCGCATGCCCGGATATGATGCTTTTGGTGTACTGAACAGAGAGGTCCTCAGCTCCCTCATCGGAGAAATGTTTCGCCATGGGCCCATGGATAGAGGCGATGCCATTAAGTTGCAACGCAGCATGGAGGGCGGTAATATCACTATAACCGATCACCCATTTGGGATTGGCCCTGATCCCTGTAAAATCCAGGTCACTGAGCAGGTGAACAACACCATACCCGCCCCGGGAGCAGAGGATCACCTTCACCTCCGGATCGTCAAAAGCCTTCTGCAGATCGCAGAGACGCGCATCCACAGAGCCGCTGTATCGACCCTGCTCACTTATCGCATGATCACCAATCACCGTATGCAATCCCCACCCTTCCAGCACCGCTGCCGCCTCATGCACCACAGAAGCGTCAATCTTTCCCGCGGGGGAAAGAATGACCGCTTTATCACTGGTTTTAATGTGAGGTGGCCGCTTCATTACATAAGGATCACTTTACGATTACGCGTCTATGTTGGCATAGGTTGCATTCTCCTCAATAAATTCACGTCGTGGTGGCACCTCTTCACCCATGAGCATGGTAAAGATGATATCCGCATCTGCGGTATTCTCAATCGTCACCTGCTTCAACAGACGGTTCTTAGGATCCATCGTCGTATTCCAGAGCTGCTCGGCGTTCATCTCTCCGAGACCCTTGTAGCGTTGCGTGTGGACCGCGTTCTCATTTCCGTCGGCATACTTCTCAATAAAATCCAGCCTCTGTCGCTCATTGTAGCAATACTCCTCTGCCTTACCCTTCTTGCACAGGTAGAGCGGTGGTGTGGCAATATAGACATAACCGTTCTCGATGAGCGGACGCATGTATCGGAAAAAGAAAGTAAGGATAAGCGTATCGATATGACTGCCATCCACGTCCGCGTCAGTCATCAGGATAATCTTGTGGTATCTCAGCTTTTTAATGTTCAGCTCCTTGGAATCTTCTTCTGTTCCAATGGTGACCCCCAGGGCGGTATAGATGTTCTTGATCTCATCACTTTCCAGCACCTTGTGCGGCATCGCTTTCTCCACGTTGAGTATCTTCCCGCGAAGGGGAAGGATCGCCTGGAACATGCGGTTACGGCCCTGCTTGGCAGTACCACCGGCAGAGTCACCCTCCACGAGGAACAACTCACTTAATATGGGATCTTTACTGGAGCAGTCGGCCAGCTTACCGGGCAGCCCCGCACCCGAGAGGGGCGATTTGCGCTGTACCATCTCGCGGGCTTTGCGGGCCGCCTGACGGGCTGTGGCAGCAAGTATCACTTTATCGACTATCATCCTGGCATCTTTCGGATGCTCCTCCAGGTAGTACCTCAACGCCTCTCCTGTAGCCTGGTCCACAGCACCAATCACCTCACTGTTACCCAGCTTGGTCTTGGTCTGTCCTTCAAACTGAGGCTCCTGCACCTTTACCGAGAGTACGGCTGTGAGCCCTTCACGGAAATCATCACCGCTGATCTCCACCTTCACCTTATCGAGCAGCTTGGAGTCTTCGGCATATTTCTTCAGTGTACGCGACAACCCTCTCCGGAAACCGGTGAGGTGCGTCCCACCCTCAATGGTGTTGATGTTGTTCACATAGGAGAAGATATTCTCGTTGTAGGTATCATTGTAGGTCATCGCGATCTCAATGGGGATACCGTTCTTCTCCGTAACGATGTGAATAGGTGACTGGATGAGCGTATCCTTGTTCTTGTCGATATAACGAACGAACTCCTCCAGTCCCGTTTCAGAGAAAAAGCGCTCTGCTTTATGCGATCCGTCCTCCCTCGTTGTACGCAAATCTGTGAGTGTCAGCGTGAGGCCGGCATTCAGGAAAGCCAGCTCGCGAAGGCGGGTAGCCAGAATATCGTATCGGTACTCCATGACCGTGAAGATTATATCATCCGGCTTGAAGGTGATCACCGTTCCGCTCTCTTTTGTTTCACCAACGATCTCCACATTCGCGTTAGGCTTACCCTGCGAGTACTCCTGCATATAAATCTTACCGTTCTTGTGAACCTCGGCTTTCAGATAGATGGAGAGGGCATTCACACAGGAGACACCCACACCATGTAGTCCTCCTGAGACCTTGTAAGACCCCTTGTCGAACTTACCTCCGGCGTGCAGCACCGTGAGCACAACCTCCAGCGCTGATTTCTTCTCCTTCTCGTGATAATCAACCGGGATACCGCGCCCGTTATCTTTAACAGTAATGGAATTATCTTCGTTGATGATGACATTGATCTCCGTACAATAGCCGGCAAGTGCTTCGTCGATGGAGTTATCCACCACCTCATACACCAGATGATGAAGACCCTTTTCGCTGGTATCCCCGATATACATCGCCGGACGTTTACGCACGGCTTCAAGCCCCTCGAGCACCTGGATATTTTGCGCGGAATAACTCCCGCTGGCTAAAATTTTTTCTTCTTCTGACATTTCTTTCAATAGTTATTAAATATCTCTATGAATTAGCGCCTTACAACGGCATAAAAAGATCTTTTAAAATCGAACAAATATACGAAAAATTCGCCTCAACTGCAACCCTTTTCCGCTTTTTTTAGCAACGCTCCTGCAGCTGTTGAAGCAAAAAAAAAGCGGACTACCCGTCCGCCTGTACCATCGTGATGCGCCCCCCCTTCGCATCAGAGCTCATAATCGATCGCAGCCCTGGCGGTCCTCACTTTCACGACATATGCCCCCACCTCCAGATGCGCAGGATGCACCGCATAGGCCTGCAGATCTTCAAGCGTATCAAACTCGCTGTCGAGCAGGATATCGCAGTTGTCACCCGATGCCTCCGCATGGTTCACCCACACCTTCATGCTGCGGATCTGGGGGATCACACCCTTCAACGCCTCCAGCTTCTCCTTTATAAGCAGGGCATTCTCTGCCGCCGACAGTCCCTCTGCCTCACCGGCCAGCTTAAACATTACCAAATGTTTGATCATATCTGTGGTTGTTTTTAATTATTCATCTCCCCCCCCACCTGTTGCCTCATCACCGATGGCGGGATATAGCAGAACAAAAAAGCCGGACATATCTGCCCGGCTCTCTGTATGAGTTTGGTTGCACAGAAATCAGCTCAGGCTGTTCACGTGAGTAGCTAATTTCGACTTCAGGTTGTTGGCTTTATTCTGGTGAATAATATTCTTCTTTGCCAGCTTGTCCAACATAGAGCAAACCGCGGGATACAACTTCTGAGCTTCCTCTTTGGTTGTTGTTGCACGTAATTTACGAACCTGTCCTCTCGTGGTACGAGATGCATACCTGTTGCTTATACGACGCACCTTGGTTTGTCTGATTCTTTTTTCTGATGATTTGTGATTTGCCATTTTATTGACGCCTATAATTAATTCTTATATATATTATGTAGCCCATAGGGGAGTCGAACCCCTCTTTCAAGAATGAAAATCTTGCGTCCTAACCGATAGACGAATGGGCCCTGTTCGGGCGTTGACCCCATTTAAATATTTTGATATCTAAATTGCGGGTGCAAATATAGAACCTTTTTCCGAAAGCACAAAACTTTTTTTACACAAATTGCTTAAATTCTTTTCACCCCCTTTTATATATGGTAAAAAGAAGAAAAAAAGTTTTTTTACCCTGCTTCTATTGGTGTATTGAAATATTTTTCCTATTTTTGCACCCCGTAAATAAAGAATGATAACAACAGAAATAATATAATCAGATGAAAAGAACATTCCAACCCTCTAACAGAAAGAGAAAAAACAAACACGGTTTCCGTACCAGAATGGCTTCTAAAAACGGAAGAAAAGTGCTTGCATCTCGTCGTGCCAAAGGCAGGGCAAGATTGACGGTATCCGACGAATATTAATCATAAGATATTTCCGGAAGAAACAGGAACAGGGCTTTCCCCCTATTCCTGTTTTTTGTTTGTACAATATTGTCCCTATTTGACGCTTTCACCTCTCTTTTTCCATTCCTGCCCCACTCTCTATTATTTTTTTTGTATTTTTGTATCCGGTAAGGTTATGCACTTATACGATCGAATGTTATGAGCAAAAAACAGACAAAGAAATTTATTTTTGGTAACAGCATCCTGAAAAATCTGCTGATCATTATTGTTAGCGGTCTCCTCCTTATACTGCTGGCACTGTTTTTCCTGAACATCTACACCAAGCATGGACAGAATGTAGTGGTACCCGCACTTGAAGGGCTTCAGGTGGAAGAGGCAAACACAATCCTGAAATCCAAAGGCCTGCATGCCGCGGTGGTTGACTCCATTTACCACCGCGATGCCGTTCCCGGCGCCATCATGGATCAGACACCCAAGAGCGGCAACAAAGTTAAGGAGGGCCGTGCCATCTATATCACAATCTATTCCGTTAGCCCCCAGCAGGTCGCCGTCCCCGGGCTGGTAGACTACTCCACCCGTCAGGCTACCGCATTGCTGAACTCAATGGGATTCACCCAGATGACGATAGAGGAGGTACCTTCTGAGTATTCCGGTTTGGTGGTGGCGGTGAAATACAGAGGTAAAACACTCAGCCCCGAAGAAAAGATACCTGCCGGCGCACCACTGACACTGGTTGTAACCAGCGGCGTGCTTGCCGATTCGCTAAGTATAAATAATGAATACATTGTACCGCCGGGACAGATAGAGCACGGCAACAATATGCAACCGGCGGATGAGGGAGAGATAGACAATTCATTTTTCTAACAAATAACTTAGTGATTGATAAATTATTAGACGATATAGACTTTTTGCCGGACGAGGATGACGAGTTGACAGAGGAATCCCCCGACAAGGAACAAATGTATGAACACTATCGATTTGTAGCCGATAAAGGACAAAACCAGCTGCGAATCGATAAATTTTTGTCCGTACGGATAGAGGGCATCTCGAGGAACAGGATCCAGCAGGCTGCAGAGGCAAACTGCATCCTGGTGAACGACCTGCCGGTGAAATCGAACTACAAGGTGAAACCGCTCGATGTGATCTCGATCGTGATGGACAGGCCACGGCGTGAGCTGGAGATCATACCAGAGGATATCCCGCTGAATATCGTCTACGAAGACGATGAACTGATGGTCATCAACAAACCGGCGGGGATGGTTGTACACCCCGGTCACGGTAACTACAGCGGAACACTGGTCAATGCGGTGGCGTATCACCTGCAACAGGATAACATCGTCGACCTCGATGATCCCAGGCTGGGGCTTGTTCACAGGATAGACAAAGACACATCCGGCCTGCTGCTGGTGGCCAAGTCACCCGAAGCCAAGACGCTTCTCTCGGCGCAGTTCTACAGGAAAGAGACCAAACGCTACTACGTAGCGCTGGTATGGGGAAACGTGGCTGAAGAGAGCGGCACCATTGAGGGCAATATTGGCCGCGACCCTAAAGACAGGCTGATGATGCGCGTCTTCCCCGATGGTGATTACGGTAAAACAGCGGTCACACACTACACGGTACTGGAACGGTTTGGCTATGTCACGCTGGTGCAGTGCCGGCTGGAGACAGGACGGACTCACCAGATACGCGTACACATGAAACAGCTGGGACACCCGCTCTTTAATGATGCACGTTACGGCGGCCATGAGGTGCTCCGGGGTACCCACTTTGCAAAATACAAACAATTTGTCTATAATTGCTTCTCCCTCTGTCCCCGTCAGTGTCTGCATGCCCGCACACTGGGGTTCATCCATCCAAAAACAAAGGAGGAGATCTATCTGGAGAGCGATATACCGGATGATATGCAGGCGGTGATCAACAGATGGCGGGCATACACTGCATCGAGAGAGATATAGATGATCAGATAACCAGATCAGGCTGAAATGAAGAAAAATATTGCAATTATTTGGGGAGGCTACTCATCTGAAAAAGTGGTTTCAGAGATGAGTGCTGCCGGCATCTGCTCCTTCATCGACAAGGAGAGGTACAATATATACAGGGTGATGATCGATCGCGGGGCATGGGAAGTGGCGCATAACGGCACAACCTTCCCTATCGACAAGAATGATTTCAGCTTCGTGGCGGATAATCAGCATATCCTGTTCGATTTTGCCTATATCACCATCCACGGCACCCCAGGTGAGGACGGCACCCTACAGGGCTATTTCGATATGCTCGGTATCCCCTACTCCAACTGTGGCGTGCTGGCATCGGCACTTACATTCAATAAATATACCTGTAACAATTACCTGAAGGGTTTCGGGATTGAGGTGGCCGGCTCTGTCATCCTGAGAAAAAACGAAGAGTACCTCACCGGGGAGATCATCGCGCAGCTGGGACTACCGCTCTTCGTAAAGCCCAACGTCGGAGGATCGAGCTTTGCCACCACGAAAGTAAAAGAGCCCTCACAACTGCAGAGCGCTATAGTGGAGGCTTTTCAGGAAGCCCCGGAGGTGATTATTGAGTGCTTCATCTCAGGCACGGAGGTGACATGTGGTTGTTTTGCTACATGGAAAGGCTTCAGCGTGCTCCCCCTGACAGAGGTGGTCTCCTCAAATGAGTTCTTCGACTACAATGCCAAGTACCACGGAGAGGTGGAGGAGATCACACCGGCGCGTCTTCCCGAAGAGATCACCCTCGCCATTCAGAAGGAGACAGAACGCATCTACCGGCTCATAGGTGCCAGGGGCATTGTGCGTGCCGACTATATCCTTTCAGACAACAGACCGGTACTGCTGGAGGTAAACACCACCCCCGGTATGACTCCCACCAGCTTTATCCCGGAGCAGGTGGCTGCAGCAGGATTATCGATGACGGACATCCTGACAGATATCATTGAAACACCATTCATAAAAGCAACAGCAATTAAACATCTTTAAATCAATAAAAAGCTTGATGATGGAAACAGCAACAACCAGACTCTACGACGATATTCGCCCGCTGCTGGACAGCGAGGTGCCGGAGACCATCGCCCAGCTCCTTTCCGATGAATATTTCAAACGGACGGTTGAGTCGTTTATTAAACCCGTCGCCTGGGAGCAGTTCGCCGCTACCCTCTCCTCCTGTAAAACGAAAGAGGATTTCCAGCGATCAATCATCTACCCCCTGATGAAGCATCTCATCGGCAAAACCACCGTGGAGATGAAAGGGACAGACTGGGAGAAGATCGAGAACGGCAAAAGCTACCTCTTCATCTCCAACCATCGTGACATTGTGCTTGACGCCGCCTTCTTTAACATCCTGATGTTCGACAAGGTGAGACCAACCACGGAGATAGCTATCGGTGACAACCTGTTAATCTATCCCTGGATAGAGAAACTGGTACGCATCAACAAAAGTTTTATCGTGAAAAGGGGTGTCTCGGTACGTCAGATGCTGGAGGTATCCAAACATCTCTCCGACTATATCCACGATACAGTGACGAACAGAAACCAATCGGTCTGGATAGCCCAGCGCGAAGGACGCGCCAAGGATTCTGACGACAAGACACAGGTGAGCCTCCTGAAGATGCTCACACTACACAACAGCAACCACCCGCTGGAGACACTGCGGGAGCTGAACATCATCCCGCTCTCCATCTCCTATGAGATTGACCCGTGTGACTATCTGAAAGCCAAAGAGTATCAATTGAAGCGGGACAACCCGCACTATAAAAAAAGCAATACGGATGATATCGAGAACATGACCGTCGGCATCACAGGCAACAAAGGAAGGGTGAATTTTCACTTCGGCAACAGCATCAACACTGCCATAAGCTACATCTCTGCCGACAGTGGCAGAAAAGAAAAATTAGAGAAGGTGGCCTCCATCATCGATCAGGAGATCTACCGCAACTACACCTTTTTCCCTTTCAATTATGTGGCATACGACATGATGACCGGCACCAGAAAGTTCGCAGCGGAGTATACCGATGAGGATCGTCAGCAGTTCGAAGACTACCTGAGCGCACAGATCGAAAAAATAGATATTCCCGCGAGAGACGATGATTATCTGCGTGAAAAAATGACAGAGATGTATGGCAACACTGTCAGAAACAACTTAGCCACACTTTCCTGAATAGATGAGAAGAGTGATTATTGTTCTGTGGCTCTCTTTACTTTTCCTGCTCGTGGCAGGATGTGAGAAGGAACCGGAACGAATGGATAATTATCTGGTCGATTTTGCCACGCTGATAAAAGAGGGAGCAAGCTATCATTTCCGTCTGGATAACAACCGGAAAGTGATCCCGGAGAAACCGGATGACTACAGGGGGAAGGAGGGGCAAAGAGTGATACTCAACTATACCCCGCTTCAGGGTGACACCATACGTATAAGGCGTGTCACCGATATTTTCACAGACATGATCCGGACAGACGGTTTTCCTGAACAGTACAGCGGCGATCCGGTGAAGATCCTGAGCGTCTGGGTAGGCGGCAACTACCTGAACATGATCCTGGAAACAGAGTACCATAGCGAGCCACACCAGGTTTCCCTCTTGCGTGACCCGTCATCTTCCTCGGTCGACCTCTGGTTCAGCCACTCCCGCAACAACGACCCGCGCGGTTACCCGCAGACAATGTATGCCTCTTTCTCACTGCAGGGCCTTCGCAATGGAAGCAATGAGGCTGCCATCCCTTTCCGGCTCTTTATCAACACCGATTCAGGTATGCGTACCTTTCTTCTTGCGTTGAATTAAAAAAGCTGCGGAATACCCGCAGCTCTCTCTAGCATTGTCGCTTCAAACCTCTTCAGCGATCAGCACACGCAAATCATCTCCTAATCATTGCTCGTCAGCGGTGGGATGGGATCCTCATCGATGGTGAAATCAATGGGCAGTAGACATTTCACGTTCACCTTCTCACCTCCGTTCTCACCGGGAATCCATCGCGGCATCAGTCCGAGCACCCGCACAGCCTCATCATCCAGCCGGGGATGCAAGCCATCCACCACCTCTATGTTGGTGATGGCACCATCGGCGGTGACAATGAAAGAACAGAGAATGCGCCCTTCAATACCCTCCTGACGTGCTTCCTGCGGATAACGTATGTTGTGCGAGATAAACTGCCCCAGCGTTGTAGTTCCGTTGGAATATTCAGGCATCTTGTCCACGATCGTATAGATATCACTGTTTTCCACGATCTCCATGTCTGTCTTGGCATAAGCCCTGGCAGTGGCTGAGGAGGATGGCCTGGTAGCGGTGGTGGATGCCCGTGCATTTTTATTCAGCTTGAAATACATGGGGACATAACTCTCGGAGCGCACAATCTCACCCTTGAATCTTGCAGGACGCCAGGGGGGCATCTGCTTAAGGATACGCAGCGCCTCCTCGTTCAGAAGCGAATCGGCATTGTGGATCATCTTGAAGTTGGAGAGTGTCCCGTCCTTCTCCACTACAAAGGTATAAACAACCAGCCCCTGTGCTTCACGTGCAACAGCATCAGACGGATACCGCAGCGTGTTGGCAATGAAACGGTGCATCTCTCCCGACCCGCCTGTGTACATAGGAATCACATCAGGATCTTCTATAATTACATCGCTGACCGACATTGGCGGCTCCTGAGCCATGGCTGCTGATTGGCCGGGGACGAAATTTCCTGCGAGGAAACAGATCACCATCACTGAGAGAAATTTACCTATATGCATGTAACTTTTTGCTTTGAATAATCGTTCTTAATTGTGCCACAAAGATAGCAAAACAACCCTTTCATCACAAATGAAAAAGAGCATCTGCATCGATTCTACACGATTTAACAGGTTGTACAACAATAAAGATCTCCAATCAAACAATTATTCGCCTGAAAAATCGTATCTTTGCGCCCCTAAAAGATTGTTTTATGCAGAATATTCGTAATATCGCCATCATCGCTCACGTTGATCATGGCAAAACCACACTGGTGGACAAGATGTTGATGGCCGGTCACCTGTTCAGGGACAACCAGCCAACAGAAGATCTTTACCTCGACAACAACGACCTTGAACGTGAGCGGGGTATCACCATCCTCTCAAAAAATGTCTCCATACGGTATAATGATATTAAAATAAATATCATTGACACCCCGGGCCATGCCGATTTCGGGGGAGAGGTTGAAAGGGTACTGAACATGGCCGACGGATGCCTGGTGGTGGTGGATGCCTTTGAGGGGCCGATGCCGCAGACACGCTTCGTACTGCAGAAAGCACTGGAGATAGGTCTGAAACCCATCCTGGTCATTAACAAGGTGGACAAACCCAACTGCCGCCCCGAAGAGGTGCAGGAGAAGGTGTTCGACCTGATGTTCAGCCTCGATGCGACAGAAGAACAACTGGACTTCCCCACCATCTATGGTTCAGCCAAACAGGGCTGGATGTCCGACGACTGGAAGAAACCATCCGACAACATCATCCCCCTGCTCAACGCTATCGTCAAGCATATCCCGGCACCCAATGTGCTGGAAGGTACACCACAAATGCTGATCACCTCACTCGATTACTCCAACTATGTGGGTCGTATCGCCGTGGGACGTGTACACCGCGGAACGATCCGCATGAACAAGGATTATGCGCTCTGCAAACGCGACGGAAGCATCAAAAAGATACGCATCAAAGAGCTGAATGTGTTTGAAGGATTGGGAAGAAGCAAGATGGAAGAGGTGGCCTCAGGCGATATCTGCGCACTGGTAGGTATCGAGGGATTTGATATTGGCGACAGCATCACCGACCTGGAGAATCCCCAGCCGCTGGACCCTATCGCCATCGATGAGCCCACCATGTCAATGATGTTCACTATTAACACATCACCCTTCTTCGGCAAAGATGGCAAGTATGTCACCTCGCGTCATATCTACGACCGGCTGATGCATGAGCTGGACAAAAACCTGGCGCTGCGTGTGGAAGCAACGGAGAACTCCGACTCATGGATCGTCTTTGGCCGCGGCGTGCTGCATCTCTCGGTGCTGATCGAGACCATGCGTCGCGAAGGATATGAGCTGCAGGTGGGACAACCACAGGTGATCATCAAACAGATCGGTGGCGAGAACTGCGAACCAATTGAGCAGCTCACCGTCAATCTGCCTGAAGAATCGGCCAGCAAAATCATCGATGTCATCACCCGCCGCAAGGGGGAGCTGCTCACCATGGAAAGCAAGGGCGACCGGATGCACATGGAGTTCATCATCCCTTCACGCGGTATCATCGGTCTGAACAACACCGTGCTCACTCTCTCTGCCGGCGAGGCCATCATGGCACACCGCTTTCTGGAGTATCAACCCTGGAAAGGAGTCATCGAGAAGAGGCAGAATGGATCAATCATCGCCGGCGAATCGGGGAATGCTTTTGCTTATGCGCTCGATAAGCTGCAGGACAGAGGCCGCTTCTTCATTCACCCGCAGACCGACATCTATCAGGGACAGGTCGTGGGAGAACACAGCAAGGAGGGCGACCTGGTGGTCAACGTCACCAAGTCAAAGAAAATGTCCAATGTGCGTGCTTCCGGTACGGATGACAAGGCACAGCTGGCACCGCCCGTCATTTTCAGTCTCGAGGAGGCCCTGGAGTATATCAAGGAGGATGAATACGTGGAGGTGACACCCAAGAATATGCGTATCAGGAAAATATTCCTTGATGAGAACGACCGCAAAAGGATGACGAAAAAAGCGTAACACCTGATAAGAAAGAAGGCGTTACGCTTGAATGAGACAGAAGGTGTAATACCTATCTGATCAGGTTGATGAACTCTTCGCGCGTTCTCTGCTCGCGGAAAACACCGGTGAAATCGGATGTGGTGGTGACAGAGTGCTGCTTCTCTACACCCCGCATCTGCATACACATGTGCTGCGCTTCAATCACCACCATCACCCCCATGGGGTTGAGTGTATTCTGAATGCACTCTTTAATCTGAGTGGTCAGCCGCTCCTGCACCTGCAACCGCCGGGCAAAGACATCCACCACACGTGCAATCTTACTCAGGCCGGTGATATATCCATCGGGTATATAGGCCACGTGCGCTTTTCCGAAGAAGGGCAGCATGTGATGCTCACACATCGAAAAGAGATCAATATCTTTCACTATCACCATCTGCCGGTAGTTCTCTTTGAACAGGGCTGAACGGAGGATCTCTTCCGGATCCTGCCAGTAGCCTCTGGTAAGGTACTGCATTGCTTTGGCCACACGGACAGGTGTCTTCACCAGTCCTTCACGCTCTCCGTCCTCACCCAGCAGCGAGAGGATATCACTCATATGGTCCGCTATCAGCAACCTGTTCTGCTCTAATTCTTTTGGAGACATCTCTATCACTACTGTTAATGACCTTAATCCAGATCTCTGGAGGTCTGATTTATCGGGATCTTCACTTCATCCACAACAATATACATCTCCTTACCAAATGAAGGGAATGACTGTCTGATCTCTTTCAATGCCACCTCCGCATCTTCTCTTCCTTCAAAATTGCCGACACGCAACCGCCAGAAGGGCGATTCAAACAGTACCACCGTTTCATGCTGGGGGAAGGAGGAGTTGATGAGACCCTGCTTGTAGTAGGCTTCATTCTTGGAGGTACGTTGGTTGTTCCCGGAGAATGCCTGTATCTTGTAACCACGCATCTTGTGATACTGCGCCGTTCCGTCAGCGGTGGAATAGACCCTCCTGGGAGGTGCCATCGAACGGCCCAGCACATTTTTGATGCTTTCATCTTCGTAGACCGCCACGCGCCCCTTACCCGGAACATCGGAATTAAGTTCGTTCAGAATCTCATTCCTTTGTGTGCTGGCCTGTGAGTAGGTGCTGGTCGGGATGAATGACAACAGCAGCAGAAAGGCCATGATGTATGGAGATAATTTCATCTTTTTTTATGCAAAGATAAAGAAATACCACAGATTCGGTCTGAATCTGTGGTGAATTTCTGTTAATCGGTCAAAAAGCCTCAATGATCGGCATGAACTTATCTACTGCCAGTGAAGCACCTCCGATAAGTCCGCCATCCACATCAGGATTGGAGAAGAGTTCTTTCGCGTTCGATGCATTGGCACTCCCGCCATACAGGATCGATGTATTGTCGGCGACCTCCTGACCATACCTCTGCGCCACGGTTGAGCGAATGAATGCATGCATCTCCTGTGCCTGTGCTGCCGTGGCTGTTTTGCCTGTACCAATAGCCCACACCGGTTCGTAAGCCAGCACGATCTTGCCGAACGCCTCTGCAGGGAGATCAAAGAGCGATGCCTCAATCTGCGATTTCACCACATCGAAGTGCTTTTCCGATTCTCTCTCCTCCAGCACCTCTCCGATACAGAAGATGGGGGTTAGCGCGTTGTCAAGCGCCAGCGTCACCTTCGCTTTCAGCGTCTCCGCTGTTTCGTGGTAATAGGCCCTGCGCTCACTGTGTCCCAGGATCACATACTTCGCTCCTGTAGATGCAACCATCGCCGCTGACACCTCGCCGGTGTAGGCACCCGACACCTTATCGGCACAATTCTGCGCTGCAACACCAATCCTTGAAGTATCGACGGTGGCTGCAACAGTAGCCAGATGAATAAAAGGTGTGCCGATAACCACATCGCAATTCACCGTTTTGCCTTTCAGCGCTTCGTTCAACTCTTTGGCCAGTTCAAGGCCTTCCTGCAGGTTCATATTCATTTTCCAGTTACCTGCTACAATGTTTTTTCTCATAAAATCCTATATTAATAATTAATTATCGTTCTATATCTTTCACCTCTCCGGTCCTCCGGCGCTCACTCCATCGCAGGAGTGTCAGCGGCAGAACGAAGAGGAGCAGTGTAATTAACAAATGAAAGGCACCGGTTGTTTTCGGATCTTTCATTTTCACCAGATCAGACTCCTCCGGAGGAAGGTTCAAACCGTCGGCACGGGGCACCCTGCTGTCGTCCCACTTGTTGATCACCACACCCTCCTTCAGTAACAGTAACCCGGGGTTGGAGCGAATCATCGTTTTCAGCTCTCGCTCATCGGCATGAGCGAAATGAAAGCCTGTCTGATGCTCCTCTTCCCATGCCCCTACCACATTGGCTGCAGAGGAGGTGACGAGCCAGAAGGGATATCCCCGCTCCGATGCATAGCTGCTCACCTCCCTGAATCGATCCAGATGCCGCCCGCTCATCTCCTCCAGCGAGTAGGCTATCATCAGGAACGTGTAGGATGGTTCTGCAAGAATGTTATCGGTGATTTCACCGCCTGTCTGCCAGGTGCCGCTTGTTTCATCGAAGTACAACGACTCAAAGGCCAGATCCTCTATCGCCGGCTTCTCCCCCTCTTTCACAAGGCGGGTCTCCATATCCACAAAGATCCAGGTGGAATCATTCCATGGATAGTTCTCTTCTGTGAACTCCTTCTCTTCACCATCCTTTGCATAGATGAAGATCGTCTCCAGCACATCGGCCCGCTCCGGATCAACGAACATCTGCCGGGGTATGCTCGCCCCGATCCTGTAGGGGCGAAAGTCGAACAGTGGCAGCCTGTAGAGATTATGCAGCGCAAAAAGAAGTACGAAAAGAAGCGTGAAGAGTGCAGCAGCAGGTGCCATCCGCGATGAGAACAGCGGTGTCATCCTGTTTCGTCTGACAAGCAGCAGAATGGCACCGGCGAGGAGGAGGATGTTCTTGAAGAATGTCTGCCAGTTGCTGATGATAAACGCATCACCAAAACAACCGCAATCCTCCACTGGGTTGGTCAGGGCGATCCACAATGTGAGCGGGGTGAAGAAGAGCATAAAGAGAGTGGTCATCCGCGTGGTCCATCTTCTGTAGATCCCAAGCAGCAGAAGCGCACCCAGTGAGAACTCGGCCACCACCATGAGCAGGGCCACAGGCAACGCCAGCGGAAAAAGTACCGTCAGGCCTGTCTCAATCAGGTAATCCTGTATCTTGTAGGTGAACCCCAGCGGATCAACAGCTTTCACAAGGCCGGAAAAGAGAAATGTCGCCCCCACAATCATGCGGGACAACACCAGCAGCAGTTTGACCGTTTTATCTGTTGAACTCATAATTCTTACGCGTCAAAATGCAGTTTGATCAGGCCAAAGATGGCATAATTGATCATATCTTTATAATTGGCATCAACACCCTCTGAGATCAGTGTTTCGCCGTTATGGCTCTCTATCTCCTTAGTGCGGTAGATCTTCATCAGAATAAGATCGGTGTACGAACTTACACGCATGCTCCTCCACGCCTCATCGTAATCGTGATTCTTGTCGCTCATCAACGCTTTGGTCTCTGCAATAAAACCGTCATACATCGCCAACGCCTTCTCTGCAGAGATATCGATGGTGTCGGCATATCCCGACTGCAGCTGAATCAGCCCGATGATACCGTAATTCACAATACCGATAAATTCGGGAAAGATACCCTCATCCACCCTCTTCTCTTTTTTCAACTCAAGAGAACGGATGCGGTTTGCCTTGATAAAAATCTGATCGGTAACAGATTCGGGACGGAGAATCCGCCATGAGGCACCATAATCGGAGAGCTTCTTGGCGAATATTTCGCGGCAGAGAGCGATTACTTCATCAAATTGCTTGCTGGTAACATCCATACTGAAATCATATAATCTGTTCAACGTAAATTCGGTGCAAAGATAAACAAAAAAAAGGTGCAAGACCTGGATCCTGTACCTTTTCTCTCTGTGCCGGTTGTTCGTTTTCAGGAAATACGGATAGACTTACCTACACGCAAAGTCGTTCTGGTAGAGATATTGTTCATCGAACAGATCCTGCTCACAGAAACGCCGTAACGTTTGGAGATAGCGCCAAGGGTATCACCACTCTTTATCCTGTGGTACTTCACATCTCCCGAAACATATTTGTTCGTACTGTTGGTTGCCTGCTTATAAGCGGATGAGTTGCTCACCACCCTTACCGAGCTGCTCCTGGTCGTCTTCTTGTAACTCGAATTGGTTACCAGATACTCATCACGGTGGGTAACCTTGTTCTCAAAATCGATGATAAAGTTGGGATTGATGGGCTTGCCCAGGAAACGTGTCTCAAAGTGCAGATGCGAACCGAATGAACGACCGGTGTTACCGGCCAGACCAATAGGCTGTCCCGACAGCACAAAATCGTTCTCATCCACAAGGAACTTTGAAAGATGACCATATATAGTCTCCAGGCCATTCACGTGGCGTATCACAACATAATAGCCGTAACCCCGGCCTTCATATTGCTTTACCCTGATCTTCCCGTCAAAAGCGGCGTAAATCGTATCTCCGGTCTGTGCCTTGATATCAATGCCGTAATGATAACGGCGACTGCCCCTTCTGCCGAAATTGGATGTCATGTGACCTTCGGCAGGCATCGTGAAGTTCTCCAGATCTACGATAAAGGTATCGGGGGCGTTCTTCAGGCTGCCGTAAATGTTCACATTGCGGTTCATCCACATGCCGCCGTAAATGTCGTCGGCGGGTATCTCGTTGGGATCAAATGCCTCGCGGCTCTCCTCTGCCTCATCAAGAAGAGACAAATCCATCTTCAGTTTCAATCCGTCGGCAAATAACCCCGTCTGATCACCTAAGCTGGTACTGTGTAGTTGTTTATGTATCACTTCCGATCTGGAGTTATCGGGAGTGAGTGGTGCTGATTGCGAAAATGCGTTCAATGTGAAAAACATCAAGGTCGCGGGCAAAAAAACGCTTGCTTTAGCTAAAAAATGTTTTTTATCCATTTTTTCCTGACTCTTGTTTAATAAATAACTCTTCAACTTCTAATATTAATGCACTGTTTACAGTTCATCATTTGCATACAAATAGGGAAGAAGGAATGATGAATAATTAAAAATTTCATTGTCTGAGAAAAAACGTTTCAACTCTATCGCTGCTGTTTCCGGAGAATCGGATGCGTGTACGATGTTTTCCTGTACACTCATACCATAATCACCTCTGATGGTTCCGGGTTGCGCGTCTCTTCCGTTTGTTACTCCGGTTAGTTTTCGTACTACATTCACAGCATCAAGACCTTTTAAAGCCATAACAATAACGGGGCTTGCCTGCATTGAATCTTTAATCCTGCCAAAAAATGGTTTATCTTTTAAATGTGCGTAATGTTCTTCAAGCGTTTCATCGGTTAACTGCATCATCTTCAATCCCACTATTTGAATTCCCTTTTTTTCGAAGCGGCTGATCACCTCTCCCAGAATTTTACGTTGAACTGCCGATGGTTTTAGAATTACTAAAGTAACCTCCATGAATAATGAAATATTACGAAAACGACCTTTTAATTATTGATTTTTTTCCCTAATTGATTCCAAAGTAAACTTTTTATTACTTCTTCTCCAAATTATAAGCAATATATTTTCAAAGATTCTGAGCGGTTAAATGAGAGCAAATAAACGTAACAAATTACAGATCAGCCTCTTATTCAAAAACATGTTATAAAACATATTTCGCTGATTTTAAACACAATATCTATTTCTTAACTATAATTTAACAACAAATGAACCCGGAAAAGAGATCTATGAATCAAATCAATCTTTACAACAATTACTTTATGACTACATTTTTTGCAATTTTTAATATCCTCATCTGAAAATGGAACGAAAAACCCAATCAGAATAGAGAGTTTTCAGTATCTTTGCCCAAATTTAGGATTAAATCTGTAGGATTCAGGCAAATGCCTTGACTCTTCAATCAACAAAAAGGAATGTTTAAATACAAGCTAATCAACAACATCACCGGTTGGATCGTGTTTGCCGTAGCAGCCATCGTCTATCTGCTTACCATTGAACCCACAGCAAGTTTCTGGGATTGTGGCGAATTTATCACCTCCGCCTATAAACTGGAAGTAGGACACCCCCCAGGTGCTCCCATCTTCATGCTGGTAGCCAATCTCTTCACACAACTGGCACAGGATCCGTCACAGGTGGCCAAAATGGTCAACGGCATGTCGGCACTGATGAGCGCTTTCACCATTCTCTTTCTTTTCTGGACCATCACGCACCTCACACGCAAGCTGCTGATAAGCAGGGATGAGCCCGGGCTGACAGTGGGACAATCCATCGCCGTAATCGGCAGCGGGCTGGTGGGGTCACTTGTCTATGCATTCTCCGACACCTTCTGGTTCTCGGCTGTTGAGGGTGAGGTCTACGCCTTCTCCTCCATGCTCACAGCACTGGTCTTCTGGCTGATTCTGAAATGGGAAGATAACGCCGACAAGCCACATTCCGACAAGTGGCTCGTGCTTATTGCCTACATCATGGGATTATCCATCGGCGTGCACCTGCTTAACCTGCTCTGTATCCCGGCCATCGTGCTGGTCTACTATTTCAGGAAAAATGAGAATGCCACATGGAAAGGGGCATTGCTCTCATTGCTGGTCTCCTTCGGACTCATTATTATATTAATGTGGGGTATCATCCCCGGATTCACCAAGGTGGGCGGATGGTTCGAGCTCTTCTTTGTGAACAGCCTCGGCATGTCCTACAACACAGGCCTCTTTGTCTACCTGATCCTCCTGGTGGCAACAATCGCATGGGGGCTCTTCGAGACACTGTCAGACAAAAAGAACGATTCCAGGGCCCGCACGGCACTCTTTCTCAGTGTGGGTCTTGCCGGCATCTTTTTCATCGGCGGCAGGGTGTGGCTATGGCTATTGCTGATCGCCGTGGGAGGATGGTTCGCGTTTAAATACAAGAAGTTGAATGTCCAGTTCATCAACCTGGTCATGTCGAGCCTGATGGTCATCCTGGTAGGCTTCTCCGCATACGCCCTGATCCCCATCCGCTCGGGAGCCAACACCCCACTCGACCTCAACTCACCCGAAGATATCTTCTCGCTGGGTAAATACCTGAACCGTGAACAGTACGGCCAGACACCCCTTATTCACGGCTCTACCTACGCCTCCAAGATTGCACGCAACGCTGACGGATCGGCAATTATTGGCAATGAAACCACTGCCTACAACCGTATACTGAAGACTTCACCCGATCAGAAAGACCGGTACGAGAAGACAACCTCAGGCAGCTATAAATATACCAACACGATGCTTCTCCCAAGAATGCATTCCAACCCCAACAACCCCAGCTTCCGGAATCATATCCTCGGATATGAACGGTGGGGAGGGGTCACCGACCAGACGCAGAAACCTACCTTTGTGCAGAATCTGCGGTTTATGTTCAGCTACCAGATCAATTACATGTACTGGCGCTATTTCATGTGGAATTTCTCCGGCCGACAGAACGACATACAGGGTGACGGGGGAATCACCACGGGTAACTGGATCACCGGTATTTCCTTTATCGATGAGCATGTGCTGGGTCTCGGTCCCCAGGACAATATCGCCCCCGATATTGTCAACAACAAGGGGAGGAACAAGTATTACATGCTGCCGCTGCTGCTGGGTATCATCGGCATCCTCTATCAGCTGCGGCTGAAGGAGAAGGGATACAAGAGCTTCGCTATCGTCTTCCTGCTCTTCTTCATGACCGGCCTGGCCATCATCCTCTATCTGAACCAGACGCCGTTCGAACCGCGTGAACGCGATTACGCCTACTCCGGCTCGTTCTATGCCTTCTCCATCTGGGTGGGTATGGGTGTGGCCGGCATCAGTCTCTTCCTGCGGAAATATATCAAGAACACCACCACCGCTACGGCAGTGGCCACGGCAGCTGCACTCCTGGTGCCCATACAGATGGCATCGCAGAACTGGGACGACCATGACCGCTCAGGCAGAACGCTGGCACGTGATACCGGGATGAACTACCTCAGCAGTGTCGGACCCAACGGCATCGTCTTCACCAACGGCGACAACGACACCTACCCTCTCTGGTATGTGCAGGAGACCGAAGGGTTCCGCACCGACGTGCGGGTGACCAACCTCAGCTTCCTGCAGACAGAATGGTACGTCGATCAGCTCCTGCGCCCTGCGTACGAGTCGGAGCCGCTGCCCATCAAATGGTCACAACCCGCTTATTACGGTGAGATGGGCTCGGCAGCCTTCGTCCTCACCAAAGAGGAGATTGAAAACGTGCTGCGCCAGAACAATATTCCGCCTGTATCATTCGGCTCCTACTACGATATCAACGCTTTCAAAGACACCCTCTCACTGAAGCAGACGATGGAGAACCTGCGAACAGGGCAGAACAGCAAGCCCAACAACCCGTTCAGCACTGGAGATACACAGATCATCCCGGGTAATGTGCTGGTGCTCGATGTGGACAGCGCCAACGTGGACTGGGAAGCACTCCATGCCAGACCGGGCAACAAGATGCACATCAACCTGAAAGATAAATCGGCTGTCTACCGGCAGGAGCTGATGATCCTGGAGATGCTCAGCAATATCAATGATGAGAACTGGCAGCGATCCATCCATTTCGCTACCACCATCACGCCCGGCCTCTATATGAACCTGCAGGAGAGCAACTTCTCGCTCAACGGGCTTACCTACCAGGTGGTGCCGGGTACACCGCTCAGCAATGGTGTCAACACCGAAGCGGCTTATGACAACATGATGAACAAGTTCCGCTGGGGTGGACTGGAGGAAGATCCCGATATCTACCTCGATGAAACCAGCAGGAGAATGATCTCCACCTTCCGCCTCTATTTCACCCATCTGGTGAATGCACTGCTGGAAGAGGGTGAGAACGAGAAGGCACTGGCAGCAATCGATAAAGCCAACACCATGATGCCCTCCAGCGCCGTGCCCTACGGTACCGACGGCCTCCTCTTCGCGAGAGCCTACTACCGCCTGGGTGAGACAGAGAAGGCTGAGGCGATTATCTCGGAGATCAGCGACAGGATCAACGGCAACCTCGACTGGTTTGCACGGCTGAAACCAATGCAGATATCCAGCACGCTCTCCGACGTGGTCTATAACAACATCAACCCCATGCTGCTTGTCACAACCATCTATCAGCAGTACGACAAGGAGAGGTATAATGTGATGGTCGACGACCTGTTACAGCGTGCACAGTTCTTTTACACGCAGGGCATCTCCTACGTGGGTGATCTCATCCTGAAGGAGATCACCGACACCTCCGTACGTGGATTCTATTCAATCTCTCCGGAAGATACGCTGGCACGTACTTCTGAAGAAGAGACTATGCAAAAAGCACTTCAGATGATGCAGAAATATAGCCCCCGCTTGCTGGAACAGTACAGCACATCAACCGAATAATCATCAGCATAAGCATGCAGCCCTGTCTCAGACAGGGCTGCATACCTATGTCAATGCGCAATCAGACAAATTGTACGTATGCTAATTGAACAGCCTCCCATGCTCTACAGGATACTCTATCCTGACTCACTGTGGCGGATCACCGTTCCTGACCGGAAAACGGTCTATCTCACCTTCGATGATGGTCCCATACCTGAGGTAACGCCCTGGGTGCTCGACCTGCTCGACTGCTACAGGGTGAAAGCTACCTTCTTCTGCGTGGGAGACAATGTACGTAAATATCCCAAACTATACCGGCAGCTGCTGGAGCGAGGACATGCAACGGGTAATCACACCTTCCACCATCTGCAGGGATGGAAAAGTAAAACCTCCCGGCTGCTGGCAAACACAGCCAGGGCAGGCGAACTGATCCATTCAGGGTTGTTCCGCCCCCCCCACGGACATATGCGTATAGCTCAGAACAGGAAACTGCAGAAAGCAGGCTACAGCGTGGTGATGTGGGATGTGGTCACCCGCGATTACAGCCGTTTTATGACACCCGAACAGGTGTTGAAAAATGTAAAGAAATATACACGCGACGGCTCCATCATCGTGTTCCA
>JAAYGM010000113.1 GCA_012727735.1 Bacteroidales bacterium
CCATCATCAGGGAGCGTTTCATTTTTCGGCTTTGGTGTCTTTAACGAAGTGGTGCTTCTCTCCGGCGTGGTTAGAGGGAGCTCTGATCCCGCAATCTCTTCTTCCGGTTGATTGACCTCATCCGGTTCAACGATTGTATCCCTCTTCTTTTTCAGCCAGGCAAAGAAGCGTTGCAACAATCCCGGCGTTCTCTCTGTTCCGGCAACACCCTGTTCCTCCGGTATCTCAATGCGTTCCTCCTGTTTGCTGAAGGAGGGCTTACTGTTCACCAATGTTTCCTGGATCCTGTACATGGAACTTTTCCGGAAGATGACCGCAACAATCAGGATAAACAGCAGGATAAGCAACACCACACCAGGCCAGCCCACGCTGCTCTCAAGAATCCTTTCAATCTCTGTTCCGTGTGCACCGCCCCATTTCACATGACTGTGGCGGTTGATCCTGTCCATAACGAAAGCGCTGGTGATCGATCCGCCGATAAGTCCGAAGGCGGTGATGAAAAGAGCTTTCAGAAAAGAGAAGTCCGAGACTCTCATGACCAGCAAACCTATATATATCAGAAACAGGGGGATCAATGCTGAGAATACTCCAAACCAGTCGTTCACAAGCATTTCTGCAATGTATGCACCACCTGCACCGGTCCAGTTATCGACCTCCGGAGCACCGGAGCCTATCAGCTCAAAGAATGATTTGTTCAGGACTTTGCTTTGATCGGCAGCACCGGTAAAGAAGAAAGAGATAATTGCCAGCAGCATGAAGATGCCGGCGAAAGCGATGATCACCCCAATGATAAAATGAAAGCGCTCGTTTTTGAGAAATTCAACCCATGCGATGCGTTTTTTTTTGGATACGGAAGAACTCTTCCTTTTTCTTTTTGCCATAGTTTTCTCTTTTCTTCCTATTCACCGGTGGCCTGTTAACCTGTATAACAGCCGGAGGAAAAGGTGAAAAGTGTTATCAATTAATTAATCTACAAATTTAAGAAAAAGAAAGTTAGATTGAAAGGGTTGAGAAATCAATTTAAAGAAAAAGAGACATTCCATCCGGTGTATCTCTCTCTCCTGCAGTCTCTCCCCGGGGAGAAAAGCTAGTTCTTTTTCTGCCCCAGCAGGAACAGACCGCCCACAAGCGCGACCACTCCGAGTCCGAGCTCAATGTAAGCATTCTGTTTCGCCGATCCGTCTTCAGCTGTGATCTCCATACCCAGCAACTCTACGGATTTAGAGCTTTGACTCAGTCCGTTGATACCTATGTAACCCAACACAAGTGCAGCCACGATCAGAATGATGCCAATAATTTTTTTCATATCTGTTAAATCTTATATGTTTCTCATTGAACGTACTCAACAGCAGGATTGTTCTTCAATCATGGTATAAAAGCGAAAAGTCCGCGAATCACTTCGCAGACTTCTCTTGTTAACACAATCTTCATGAAACAAACTACACTATCGAGTTGATTGCAGAATGATAATCCGGCTCCTGTGCAATCTCAGGAACCAGTTCCGTATATACTACTTTGCCGGCGGGATCAACAATGACCACTGCACGTGCCAACAGCCCTTCCAGAGGTCCGTCGCTCATCAGCAGTCCGTAATCCTTTCCAAACGTGTTATCACGAAAGGTGGAAAGAGTAACTACATTTTCAATGCCTTCAGCACTACAGAATCGTCCGGCTGCAAAAGGCAGGTCGGCAGATATCCCAAGCACAACCGTGTTACTGAGCGAAGCCGCTTCCTTATTGAACCGACGTACCGACGCAGCACACGTGCCTGTGTCGAGACTCGGAAAAATATTCAGTACAACATACTTACCCTTGTAATCTGATAGCTTCACCTCCGTCAGGTCGCCTTTCACAAGCGTGAAATCGGGAGCTGTTGCGCCTTTACCTGGCAGTTCGCCTGTTGTCTGCACGGGGTTGCCTTTAAATGTGATATTTGCCATATATTATTGTTAATTTATAATTATTCTTGATAATAAACATGTCACAAACTTAAAACAATGAGTCTCATTAAATGTTCAGAACAAATGGATTTTTAACTTTCGATGGTTGTTACAGGAGCTCTTCGCGAAGGTACTGAGCCGTGTAACTCTCGTTGCTTCGTGCGATCTCTTCCGGTGTACCTGTAGTGAGGATACTCCCTCCCTTTTCTCCACCCTCAGGGCCCAAATCGATGATGTAATCGGCACACTTGATGATATCGAGGTTATGCTCAATCACGATCACCGTATTGCCTTTATCCACCAGCTTATTCAACACGCCCAGCAAAACGCGGATATCCTCAAAGTGCAATCCTGTGGTGGGCTCATCCAGCACATAGAGCGTGTTCCCGGTATCAACACGTGCCAGCTCAGTGGCCAGCTTCACACGCTGGCTCTCACCACCGGAAAGAGTAGTGGATGATTGCCCCAGTTTGATGTATCCCAGTCCCACCTCCTGTAACACCTTTATCTTGTGCAGGATGGTGTGTATATTTTCAAAGAAATCAACAGCCTCATTGATGGACATAGCTAACACATCTGCAATCGATTTACCCTTGAACCGCACCTCCAGTGTCTCTCGATTGTATCTTTTCCCGTGACATACCTCGCAGGGGACCATCACATCGGGAAGGAAGTTCATCTCAATGGTTTTGTAACCGTTGCCGCTGCATTTCTCACACCTGCCTCCTTTCACGTTGAATGAGAAACGCCCCGGCTTGTACGCTCTTATCTTTGCTTCCGGCATGCCGGCAAAGAGTGTGCGGATATCGGAAAAGACACCTGTGTATGTTGCAGGGTTGGAGCGGGGTGTGCGTCCTATGGGAGACTGATCCACGCTGACGACCTTGTCGAGATGCTCCATTCCCTTGACGGATTGATAGGGAAGGGGATCTTTGAGTGAACGGTAAAACTTCTGACTGAGGATGGGTTGCAGTGTCTCGTTGATCAATGTCGATTTACCGCTGCCGGAGACCCCCGTGATGCAGATAAGGCTGCCCAGGGGGAATGCTGCTGTTACGTTTTTCAGGTTGTTGCCTGAGGCTCCCTCAATAATGAATCTCTTTCCGTTCCCCTTACGTCTTTTGTCTGGCAGTGCGATCTCCAGCTTCCCGTTGAGGTAATTGGAGGTGAGTGTGTTTTTTTTCAGCATATCCCCGGGGAGTCCTTCAAACACCACTTCACCACCTTTTTGTCCGGCAAAGGGACCCATGTCCACAATATAATCCGATGCCAGCATCATATCCTTGTCATGTTCCACCACTACCACCGAGTTGCCCGAGTCGCGCAGTTTCTTGAGCGAATCGATCAGCCGGTGGTTGTCACGCTGGTGCAACCCTATGCTGGGCTCATCGAGGATATAGAGTACGTTCACCAGCTGTGACCCTATCTGTGTGGCCAGTCGTATACGCTGGCTCTCACCTCCCGATAGCGAGGCTGAGGCACGTGAGATGGAGAGGTATCCCAACCCCACATCCAGCAGGAACTGCAGACGTGAAAGGATCTCTTTCCTGATCTCTTCTGCAATGAGACGCTGTTTTTCTGTTACTTCCGTTTCTGAATAGAGGAACCAGTCATATAGCTCGCGGATGTCCATCTGTGACAGCTCTGCGATGTTTTTACCGTTGATCCTGAAATGGAGTGCTTCCCTGTTCAGGCGCTGACCGTTACAATCGGGACAGAGAGAGGTGGTGATGAACTGTCCCGCCCATTTCTGTGCTGTTGCCGATGCATCCTCCTCTTGCTGCATCTCAATATATTTGGCCACACCCTCGTAAGAGACCATGTAGTTGGAGTTGCCCAGCGACTCATTTTTGATCTTCAGCCGCTCATTGGTGCCATACATGATCTCATCGACCGCCTCTTTCGGGATCTCTTTAATGGGTGTTTTTGTTGTTACGCCATATTTCTCACAGATAGCGGCTATCTGCCAGAAAAGAAGGTTGCTCTTCTCTTTTCCGAGCGGGAGGATGCCTCCCCCGGCGATGCTCAGCGCAGGGTCGGGGATGATCTTCTCAATATCAATCTGATCTACAGTGCCGATTCCTTTACATCGGGAACAGGCACCCTGTGGTGAGTTGAAGGAGAAGTTGTGCGGTGCTGGTTCGCTGTAGGAGAGGCCGGAAGTGGGGCACATCAGGCTGCGGCTGTAATGGCGTACTTCATCTGCTTCCACATCCTGAATGAGTATCAATCCTGAACCCTGCTTCATGGCGGTGCGTACGCTTGCTTTCAGCTGGTCGGCAAACTTGTTGTATACCACCAGCTTGTCTATCAGTATCTCGATGCTGTGGTTCTGATACCTGTCTACCCGCATACCGGGGATGATCTCTCTGATCTCACCATCGACCCTCACATTGAGGTATCCCTTCTTGCGGATCTGTTCGAAAAGCTCTTTGTAGTGTCCTTTCCTATTCCTTACTGCTGGTGCGAGAATATAAATTTTCTTCCCGATATATTTCTCCAGTATTAGTTCCAGGATCTGCTCATCTGTATATTTCACCATTTTCTCGCCGGTGATGTAGGAGTAGGCCTCCCCTGCACGTGCATAGAGCAGACGCAGAAAGTCATACACCTCTGTGGTGGTGCCGACGGTTGAGCGTGGATTCTTGTTGGTGGTTTTCTGTTCGATAGAGATGACAGGACTTAATCCGGTGATCTTATCCACATCGGGACGTTCCATCTTACCGAGGAATCCGCGGGCGTAAGCAGAGAAGGTTTCGATATAGCGCCTTTGTCCTTCCGCAAAGATGGTGTCGAAAGCAAGCGATGATTTCCCGCTTCCGCTCAGTCCTGTAACCACTGTGAGCGAATTGCGCGGTATGGTTACATCAATATTCTTTAAATTGTGTACGCGTGCGCCGTACACTTGAATCAGTTCTGTTTCAGAAGCCATAGATTGTATAAACGAATGATAACCTAAATTGTTTAATTCACGGTCCACGCCGAATCGTGTACCTTTGGTTGCTCCCCTTTACGGTAATAGAGACTCTCTGCCGTGGGGATGAGGATGGTGTAGCTCTTCCCGGAAGCATTACTCAGTTTTGTGCTGCGCAACCATGAGTTGAAATCTTTTAACTGTGCGTAGGTCACATTGTTGTTCTTTGCGAACACCACCAGGTCAGGAATGGAGGAGGTCAGATGCACCTCCCTGAACTCCATCGGTTTGTATAGGTGCCCGGGTTTGATGACGAACCCGTATTGTTGCGGGTTCTCAAAGATCATCTTGATGGCAAGCATACGGTAGTAATAACGGGTGGTCTCCTCCACGAGCCACAGGTCGAGTGCATCCGCTGCCTGCTGCTTGCTCAGTTCAGTGGTGATACGACCTTGCCCTCCATTGTAGGAGAGTGCTGCACCGCTCCACGACCCATACTTCCTGTAGGCATCCCTGAGATAGCGGCTGGCTGCTGCGGTGGATTTCTCAATATGATAGCGCTCATCCACCTCGGCGGTGACCTCCAGTCCATATTGCTTGCCCGTACTTTCCATGAACTGCCACAGCCCTGCAGCCCTCGCGGGTGAGACAGCACGATAGTCGAGACTGCTCTCAATCACTGCCAGATATTTCAGGTCATCGGGAAGACCCTCTTTTTTCAGTATCGGTTCAATGAGAGGGAAGATGCGGTTGGCACGTTTGAAAAGCAGCATGGTGGTGGAATGGAAGTAGGTGAAGCTGTTCAGCTCCCTGTCCATCCGTTCCCTTTTGTCGTATCGGTCGAACGTGATCTTTTCACCGGCAAAGGTCATGCTCTCCGGGATATCCACCGATGCGGTCATGGAGAGCACCAGCGGTTTCTCCGATTCGGTCCTTACAAGGTCGTTCCCCGAAGTGAGGAGCAGTGCGATCACTCCCAGCCCGGTGACCAGCAGAGATATAGAGATAAACAGTGTTGATCGTTTCATATTTTTATATTGTCAGGTATATAAGTAGTACCACGGGGTATGAGACAACATCTTATACCTCACCGAAGAACTAACAAATATACAAAATTATCGCTGCATAATCGAATATCATCAATTTTTCTTAAGTTTGTATCTGAGTTGTATCTGATCCGTTACGCTATCTTTACATCGTTTCACAAGAAATTATCTGCTCTGTGAGAACCGGTAAATAAAAAACGGATCAGGGAAACAGACCGCTTACGGAATAATTGAATCATATGAAGCTTAAAACACCCAGATCAGTAATAAAAGCACACGATATAAGCCAGCTCCGGTTTCGCGATACACCCTTCGTGAAGCTGATGAACAAACGTATTTATAATATTCTGATGGTCGCCTCGCGATACGATATGTTCATGCTGGAAGATGACGGACGTGTCGATGAGCAGATCTTCAATGAGTATGTGTCGCTCAACCTGCGTTATCCGCCAAGGTTCACGCAGGTGAACAACAACAAGGAAGCGCTTGCGGAGCTGAGTCAGAATCACTATGAGCTGATCATCTGTATGCCCAACATGGACAGCAGTGATACGTTCGACCTGGCCATACAGATCAAAGAGCGCTATCCCGGTATCCCGGTGGTGTTGCTGACCCCTTTCTCCAAGGCGGTGACCCGTTCGCTGAGCAGGGAAAATCTGAGCGGTATCGATTATGTGTTCAGCTGGCTGGGCGATACAGACCTGTTGCTGGCAATCATCAAGGTGGTGGAGGACCGGATGAACGTGGATCACGATGTGAAGACAGTGGGTGTGCAGACCATCATGCTGGTGGAGGATTCGGTTCGTTTCTACTCCTCGGCATTGCCTTTGCTTTATAAGTTTGTCCTCTCCGAGTCGAAAGAGTTTTCGAAGGAGGCACTCAATGATCACCTGCGTATGCTGCGTATGCGGGGTCGCCCCAAGATCCTGCTTGCACGTAATTATGAGGAGGCTGTCTCCTATTACAAGAAGTATGGTGATAACATGCTGGGTGTCATCAGCGACATGAGCTTCAACGTGAAGGGAGAGAAGGATCAGTTTGCCGGTAAACGCCTGGGTGAGTGGATCAGATCGAAAGATACCTATATTCCCATTATTTACACCTCTTCCGATTCGGACAACAGAAAGCACATCAACGGTGTGAATGCCGTCTTTATCGACAAAAACTCAAAGACCTTTCCCCAGGACCTTCGCAGGGCTATCAAGGATTACCTGGGTTTTGGTGATTTTATTATCACCGACCCCAATACCGGAGAGGAGGTATTCCGCATCAAGAACCTGAAGGAGTTGCAGATGAACATCCGCAATATCCCTGACGATGCCCTCCAGTATCATCTGTCGCGGAACCACTTCTCACGTTTCTTCTATTCACGTGCCATGTTCCCCGTGGCGGAGATGCTGAAAAAAATCGACGTGACGGAGTATGCGAACATGAACGATGCACGTGAACTGATTCATGCCACCATCGTACAATACAGGAGAATGAAAAATATTGGGGTGGTGGCTGTCTTTGAGAAAGACCGGTTCGATCAGTACTCCAATTTCGCCCGCATAGGTGAAGGGTCGCTCGGTGGTAAAGGGAGGGGACTGGCATTTATCGGTTACATGGTGAAAACACACCTGGAGCTGAACAATAACCAGCACTTCCCCGTGACCACACCCAAGACGGTGGTGCTCTGCACCGACCTCTTCGATGAGTTCATGGAGGCCAACAACCTCTACCCGGTCGCCTTGTCCGACAGGGACGATGAGGATATACTGAAGCATTTTCTTGCAGCCAAGCTGCCTAAAAGACTGGTGAGCGACTTCCTCGTCTTCTTTGATGCCATTGATGGCCCCATTGCCATCCGCTCCTCCAGCCTGCTGGAAGACTCTCAGTACCAGCCTTTCGCCGGCATTTACTCCACCTATATGATCCCCTATGTGGACGATAAGTATGAGATGGTGCGTCTGCTGAGCAGCGCGATCAAGGCTGTCTATGCGTCAGTCTACTATAAGGACAGCAAGAGCTATATGGCTGCCACACACAACCTGATTGACCAGGAGAAGATGGCGATCGTGCTGCAGGAGGTGGTTGGGTCTCAGTATGGGACTCATTTCTATCCTGCCATTTCGGGTGTGGCCCGTTCCATTAACTACTATCCTATTGGTAATGAAAGGACCGAAGATGGGATTGTGAATATGGCGCTCGGGCTGGGCAAATATATTATGGATGGGAATATGGGACTGCGTTTCTCGCCGCTGCACGCTTCTAAGATATTGCAGTTAAGCTCTCTCGATCTGGCATTGAGAGATACGCAGACACAGTACTACGCGCTGGATCTCGATTCGGTGGCGAAGGATTTTACCATCGACGACAGCTTCAACCTGTTGAAGCTGCGGCTGAAAGAGGCGGAGAAGGTGGGTCCCCTTCGTTTTGTTGCATCTACATACGACCCGCAGGACCAGATCATTCGTGATGGCTTTTATGAAGGGGGGAGGAAAATTATCTCCTTCGCCAACATCCTGCAGCACGATATGTTCCCACTGAGTGAGATCCTGGAGAAGATATTGAAAGCAGGACAAAAAGAGATGGGGCGGCCTGTGGAGATCGAGTTTGCCGTGGATATAAGAGACCAGCAGCTCGCTTCCTTCTATGTGTTGCAGATACGTCCTATTGTGGACAACAGGGAGGTGGTGAATGAAAACCTGGATAAGACAGACATGAATGATGCTGTGTTGTTCTCGAGAAATGCCCTGGGTAACGGCATCTCCAGCGATATTCATGATGTGATCTATGTGAAAACAGATGCGTTCAGTGCATCGAACAATATGCTTATTGCCCGCGAGATAGAGAGCCTGAACAGCCGGTTTGTTGCTGAGGGAAACAACTATGTCCTGGTTGGTCCGGGACGATGGGGCTCCTCCGATCCCTGGCTGGGCATACCGGTGAAGTGGCCGCATATCTCACAGGCACGTGTGATCGTGGAGTCGGGGATGGAGAACTACCGTATTGAACCGAGCCAGGGAACGCATTTCTTTCAGAACCTCACCTCCTTCGGTGTGGGTTACTTCACCGTGAACCCTTTTCTGGAAAACGACGGTTTCTTCGATGAAAACTTTTTGAATCAGCAGCCTGCAATACACGAGACAAAATTTATACGGCAGGTCCGTTTCGATCAGCCTATGTGCATCAAGATCAATGGCAAAAAGAGGGTGGGTGTAGTGTTGAAACCCGGTAAATAACCTTTTTATTTATAACAAGATAGTTTGGATGTCGGAAAAATAGAGCTGTTTTTCCGAACAATTTTCATATGTCTGTAGATTGATCATCCCGCTCCTCAACATGGCGCCATCAGGGCGTTAATGATGGTTAAAGTTTAGACAGCAATGCAGCTTTTTTCTGATGCTTGCATCTTTTGTAATGTATACATGAGATCTCATAATTTACTACAAACATTTTTTAATTACTAAAAAAAGAACGAAGTATTATGAAAGTAAAACCAATTTTTCTGCTAACGTTATTGTGCGTAAGTGTACTTTTCATTGCCTGTGACAATGATGATGCTGATAGCAAACTAACATTCGATAAAAACAGTGTGGAAGTGATCGTAAATGTAACAGATACAGTGAAGGTCAGTGGAGGAAAATCTCCCTATACTGCAACGGAGGGAGATGATTCTATAGCTGAGGCAACTGTAAGCAGTGGTGAAATCGTCATCAGGGGATTGAAGGAAGGACAAACTACTGTTACGGTGACCGATGCAGATGGTAATACCAGAACCATCGCTGTAACTGTCGCTGAAGATCCTTTTGAAGATGAGAAAGATGATGCTGCCATTCGTTTTAAATGGGATACATTGGAGAAGGTGAAAGGAGCTGACGCAGGCACTTATCTGTTGAGCAAAGCCAATGACAAAAGTGTTACTTTCTCCTGGACAAGTGAAGATGAAGAGGATTCCATTATTATCAAATTTATGGATGCCAATGATAAAATTGGAGTCGAAAGTGAAACAGCCTCAGTGCGTGAGTCACCGGCTGTAGCAGGTCAGATGAAGGTTAAGGTTGACGAGGAAACCACCAACTACGACCTGATTTCATGGAGAGTAGTCCAGGCAGCACCTGCGGCAGAGGATGAACCTGACACCTACTGGATTGCCTTCACTGCAAACGGCAAAGCAGGCCTTTTTGTTGCACCGCTGTCGGAATGACCTACATATCATTTTCATAAAATAAAGGTATCACTTTTCAATGTACAAAACGAAAAGTGATACTTTTTTGTTATTGTTACTCTCTTCAACACTGTAGCCCCATCATATATCAGGTAAAACAAATATGACCTCTATTTGTTAAATAGTTAGTTAATATATCTATTGCAAACAATTATCATCCTAATGAAAAAAAAATCCCTGATATTACTTCTGTTTTTCTGTGCTTTCGGTATTTTTTCTCAAAACAGAAATACGATGAATGATAGCCGCTATGCCAAAGAATGGGTAAAAGTGCTTGAATATGAAAATCAATCGCTGCCACAATCAGCTTCGGCAGAGGTAGATAAGATATTGCGCATGGCTGTAGAGGATGAAAACAGTCAGCAGATCATCAAGGCGCTCATTCATCAGGGTAAGTATGAGCTTGTCATCGATGAGCAAAATGATACCGTCATCTTCCGCAACCTGAACAACATGGTGGAGAAGAGTGACGATGTGGTGGAGAGGGCTGTGTTGCACTCCATGCTGGGTGAGCTCTATCTCCAATACTACCGGAAAGAGCAGTGGACGATCGACCAGCGCACGGAGCTGGGTGATTATGTGCCGGCCGACATGAAGGAGTGGACACGCAATATCTTCTACGACAAGGTGGTGGAGCATCTTAACGCTTCCATTGCAGCGCAGCGTGAGCTGGAGCAGGCAGAAGTGGAATCCTACGCCGCTTTCATCACGATGGGTAAAGATTCACGCAGGTTTTATCCCACGATGTACGACTTCCTGACACGACGGGCCATTGAATTTTTCAGTCAGATTGATGCTGACGAAGACCTCAGCCGTACGCTGGCAAAGAAAAACATCCAACAACAATCGCTGTTTGCACCTGCGCACAAGTATGTTGTGCTCACCTTTGATCCTCAGCCGGGGGAGTACAATCTCCGGTCACTTGAAACATACAGGTTACTGCTCTCTTCTTTACAGACAAGAGCACTGGAACGTTCTATATTACTGACTGAACTGGATAAGCTCGATTATCTGTCGAGGTTGCAAAATGTGTATAGGAGTGAGGCGTTACCATCACTCGAGAGATTGCTGGAACAGTGGAGAGAGCGGGAATTCAGTGTGGAAATCATCGATAAACTTGCTGGTTTATATCAGAACGAGATTTACCGGATAGAAGAGCGGGATAGTC
>JAAYGM010000114.1 GCA_012727735.1 Bacteroidales bacterium
GCTTTATTGTTATTTTTGTGTAGTAATTGAGAAAAGATGAAAATTGATTTCAGCACACGCATTGATATACCTGCTACGGATATTTCGATTGATCATACCACGGGAGTCATGCTCTTCGGCTCTTGTTTTTCCGAGAATATCGGATTGAAACTTATGCGGTATAAGTTTCAGGTAGATGTGAACCCGTTTGGTATATTGTATAATCCCTTTTCAATTTCCAGCGCCATCCGAAGGATCCTCTCCGCTGACTCGTTTTCGGCGTCCGAGCTGATATATCATCATGAGCTCTACCACAGCCTGATGCATCATGGCCATTTTTCTGCCGTCGACCAGCAAAACTGCCTGCACAATATCTCTCATAGATTCGAGAATGCGGTGGCGACCATCCAACAGACCGATCTATTCCTCGTCACCTTCGGTTCTGCCTATGTATATCAATTGAAAGAGAGTGGCGAGATCGTGGGAAACTGTCATAAACTGCCGGCCGACAGATTTGACCGTTTTCGACTGTCGGTGGAGCAGATCGTGGAGGAGTGGAGTGAGGTGATTAGCTTGCTCGCCACTTTGAATCCCGCAGCAAAACTGCTCTTTACGGTCAGTCCCGTGCGACACTGGAAAGAGGGTGCGCATGAGAATCAACTAAGTAAGGCGACCCTTCATCTGGCCATCGATGCACTACAGAAGAAATACGGGCGGCATGTCGGCTATTTTCCTGCATACGAGGTGATGATGGACGAATTGCGAGATTATCGTTTTTACGAGGAGGATATGGTACATCCCAGCTCACTGGCTATCGACCATATATGGGACTTTTTTTCGGAGACTTACTTCTCTGAAGAGACAAGGAGGATCAACAAGGAGTGGACACCGATAATGCGGGCCCTTGACCATCGTCCTCTTCATCCGGAGACGGATGCTTACCGTCACTTTTTAGCCGGTACCGCTCAAATGCTGGAGACTTTTGCCGTCAGGCATCCTGAGATTTCCTGCGAGGAGGAAAAAGAGATACTCTTAAAAATCAATAACAAGAGATGACATATTCAATTCAACAGATAGCTGCGATTCTGGGCATACCATCCGAGACCTTTCATCCTGCAGCTATATCCATTCTACTCACCGACAGCCGGAGGTTGTCCATGCCGGAGGAGACTCTTTTTTTCGCGTTGGCAACGAAGAACAACGATGCACACCTCTTTGTGGATAATCTTTACCAGTTGGGTGTACGCAATTTTGTTGTTTCCAGATTCCTGCCCGAGTGGAATCATTTTACTGATGCCAACTTTCTGAAGGTGAAGCATACTCTTGCCGCCCTCCAGAAAATTGCAGCACACCACAGGGCTCAATTCCATATTCCTGTCATCGGTATTACCGGGAGCAACGGGAAGACGGTTGTTAAAGAGTGGCTTTATCAGTTGCTTGAAAAGAGCTACAACATTGTACGTTCACCCCGTAGTTATAACTCCCAGGTGGGTGTACCACTCTCTGTTTGGCAAATCGACGAACAGGCGGAGCTCTGTATCTTTGAAGCCGGCATCTCAATGCCCGACGAGATGGAGCTGCTGGAGCCTGTTATCAGGCCCACCATCGGCGTGTTGACGAAAATAGGGGAGGCCCATCAGGAAAATTTCACCTCGCTGCAACAGAAGTGTTTGGAGAAGCTGGAGCTCTTCACCAATTGTAATGTCTTCATTTTCGATGAGGATAATGAGCTGGTCTCACGCAGTGTGGACATGATGGTGCTCTCTCAGAAGACCTTCTCCTGGTCAAGGCATAACAGGGATGCCCCCCTCTTTATTTCAAAGCTGGAGCAAAAAGAGATGACCACCGTGATTCATTACTCCTTTTTGAATTTCGATTACTCCTTCATTATTCCCTTTATCGATGAGGCTTCCATCGAGAATGCCATCAACTGTCTGGCGGTAGCGCTCTACCTGCATGTCTCCCCGAGGGAGATCGCGCAGCGGATGATGTTGCTTGAGCCGGTGGCCATGAGACTCGACCTGCGTAAAGGGAAACGTGACTGCCAGATCATCAATGACAGCTACAACTCCGATATCAACTCCATCAGGATTGCACTCGATTTTCAGCAACAACGCAAGATGGATCGTCCGCTGAAAAAAACAGTGATCCTCTCCGACATACTTCAAACAGGGATATCACCCCGGTCACTCTATAAAAAGGTGGCAGGGATGGTGGAACAGAGTGGGATAAAAAAAATTATCGGCATCGGCCAACATATTTCAGCAAATGCCGATCTCTTCACCATGGCGGAGAAATCATTCTACGCAACAACAGATGAGTTCATCGCGTCGGGTGAATGGAACAACCTCCATCAGGAGCTGATCCTGCTGAAGGGTGCACGTAAGTTTCATTTCGAAAAAATAAGTGCACTCATTGAGGAGCGTATTCTTGAGACACTCCTTGAGGTTGATCTGGATGCGGTGGTGCACAACTTTAATTTTTACAAGTCAAAGTTGCAGCCCGGCGTAAAGCTGGTATGCATGGTGAAGGCGAACGCTTATGGGGCAGGAGCCGTGGAGATAGCCAAGACACTGCAGTACCACCGGTGTGATTACCTGGCTGTTGCAGTGGCGGAGGAGGGCATCCAGCTTAGAAATGAAGGGATCTCCCTTCCCGTGATTGTCCTTAATCCGGAGGTGCATAGCTTTGAAGAAATCTACACGAACGATCTGGAGCCCGAGCTATACAATATGCGGATACTGGAAGCATTTATCAAGGAAGCGGAAAGAAGGGGCATTACCGACTATCCGGTACATCTGAAGATTGATTCCGGTATGCACCGTCTGGGATTTCTACCTGCACAGATTCCTGTGGTGCTGGAGATGCTTAAAGCACAAAAAGGGGTGAAGGTTCGTTCCGTCTTTTCCCATCTTTCGGCAAGCGAAAGCTGGCTCTTTGATGATTTCACCCATCAGCAGATGGAGACATTCAACCAGGCTGCAAGTGAGATTGAAGCGTCATTACATTACAAACTTCACCGACATATTCTCAACTCCGCAGGTGTGGAACGCTTCCCCAAGACGGAAGGGGATATGGCCCGTTTAGGCATTGGTCTCTATGGTGTCAGCCCGAGTGGATTGAGTGGTTTGAGAAATGTATGCACTCTCAAGACAACCATCCTGCAGATCAAACAGATCTCCTCGAACGAGACCATCGGCTACGGACGAAAAGAGAAGCTGGAGCGTGATGCGCGCATAGCCACCATCCGTTTTGGCTATGCCGATGGATTGGACCGTCAGTTTGGCAACCGTAAGGGAAAGGTGCTTATCAACGGTGAGCTGGCGCCCATCGTGGGCAATGTATGCATGGACCTTACCATGGTCGATGTCACTGATATTCAGGCCAGCGAGGGTGATACCGTCATTCTCTTCGGTGAAGGGCTCTCGGTGATAACCCTTGCCGACAGCATCGGGACCATCCCCTATGAGATCCTCACCTCCATCTCTCCGCGTGTGAAAAGGATCTATATCAAAGAATGATATTTCCATTCACTTGATGTGAAGGCATGCCCTTACAACCAATGCGGCCTGAATCTCTTGCCTTGAGTGACTCTAACCAACAAAAAAAACATCCCGATCGATTTGAACGGGATGTTTTTTTACTATTATCGCTCTCTGTACGTTAGTCTACAAAGAAGATGGCTACACGGTTCCAGTCGTTTTCTGCATAAGGCTGAACGGTATCACCCTTCCAGTCAATGGAGATACGATCACTGTCGATTCCGTATTCGCTGGTCAATGCATCTGCAACAGCTCTTGCACGTCTTTCAGAAAGTGCGAAGTTGTAATCGGGTGTACCGGTCTGTGCATCTGCATAAGCAATGATGTTTACTTTTGCATTTTCATTGGCCTTCAGGTATTCAGCAGTGTTGTAAACGCTCACCTGCTGTCCCTTGTCAATGGTGGAGGAGTTGATGCGGAAGAACACTACGTTGGGAACGTAAACGCCTTCAGAAACAACTGTCTGCACTTCAGGGCATTCCGGGCAAGACTCTGGTCTCAGGCTCAACTCTTCGTTTTCAGCACGAAGTCTGTTGATCTGGCTGTTCAGGTCGTTGATCAGGTTGTAGTCCATCAGCTCGGCAGGAGTGAAACCTTGTTTGCCGCCTAAACCAAATTTGAATCCGGCAGTACCGGTGAACATGCTGTCATATTCAAAATCTCCGCCTAATCCGCTGCCGTCAAAAGTTTCTTGCATCACTCTCCATCCCAATTCAACGAATAGAGCTACGCTTTTAGAAAGCTGGAAGTTGTTGATCAAGCCAACATTATAGGTCAGTGATTGGTTCTGATGTTTGAAAAGGTCTCCATCAGGATTCGGTTTCTTCCAATCTTCATCAAGTCCGTACATGTAACCTATACCCAAGTAGGGGATAAGGCTGTAAACCCTGTCGGGATTGTAGGAACCCCACGCGTTCATGATATTGTACATCAAATCCACATGACCACCTACCCAATTTTGTTCAGCAGCTATATCGGGAGCAACATGTTTGATGTTTCCACCATCAATAACCAAACGGGCACCCCAGTTAGGAGTATTCCAGCGTCCGAATTCGAGCTGTCCCATCCATCCTAAACGATCTCCGAAGCTGGCGTCAGCATCATTTTCACCTTTTGTCATGTAAAGGTTGGTGCCACCTCCGATTCCCATATACCAATTGTCACTTGCTTTGTTCTTGAGGTACACTGTACCCTCCGAAACGTTCTGTACTTCCTGTGCGCTTATGCTAAAAGCAATCAGTGCAGAAAATAAAAGTAAACTAAACTTTTTCATAAATTTAAATTCTAATTAAACATTTTTTTTGTTACAATAACTCGATATTATTTTGTTATGTTCAGTGTGTACTGCACTCAGCACGCACTTTTATTGGTCCATGTATAACGTTTCCGTTATAAAAATGTTCGATAAAATTACCAAATTATGTGTAATTATATCGCCTGAAGAAGTTTATGCGTTTAAAATTAGCACATAAACTTAAGTTGCAAATATAAAACTTAAATTTTATATAATCTCTTTTTTCTTCAAAAAAACAGTGAAAATCGCTTATGTATGGCGTTTTTCCACGTTTTACACCTTTTTTTTGCCCCTAAAGAATAAAGAACATTTTAACCTAAATAGCTTTTTAGTAGTTTGCTCCTGGAATCCTGTCTTAACCTGCGAATCGCTTTTTCCTTGATTTGTCGCACGCGCTCGCGGGTAAGCTGGAACTTATCACCAATCTCTTCGAGTGTCATCTCCTGACATCCGATGCCGAAGAACATTTTAATGATATCACTCTCTCTCTCGGTGAGGGTTGAGAGCGCTCTGTCAATCTCCTTCTGAAGTGATTCGTTGATCAGTTTGCGATCGGCGATCGGTGCATCATCATTGACCAGGACATCCAGCAGGCTGTTGTCTTCCCCTTCCACGAAGGGTGCATCCATTGAGATATGACGTCCTGAAACCTTCAGTGAGTCTGTCACCTTCTCCACTGAGATATCCAGCTCTATTGCCAACTCTTCGGCGGAGGGCCTGCGCTCATTCTCCTGTTCAAATTTCTGGAAAGCCTTGCTTATCTTGTTGAGTGAGCCCACCTGATTCAACGGGAGTCTCACAATCCTTGATTGTTCAGCCAGTGCCTGCAGGATAGATTGACGGATCCACCATACAGCATAACTGATGAATTTAAACCCCCTGGTCTCGTCGAATTTCTCGGCAGCCTTTATCAAACCCAGATTACCTTCGTTGATGAGGTCCGGCAGACTCAATCCCTGATTCTGGTATTGTTTTGCTACCGATACAACAAAACGCAGGTTGGCCCTGGTGAGTTTTTCCAAAGCCTGACGATCACCTTTCTTTATTGCCTGCGCTAACTCCACTTCCTCCTCAACGGTGATCAGGTCCTCACGACCGATCTCCTGAAGATATTTGTCAAGGGAGGCGCTTTCCCGATTGGTGATCGATTTTGTAATTTTAAGTTGTCTCATTTATCTCTATTAATACTGGATTATCGTTCATTAAATCATTGAGGGCTGCAAAAGTACGAAATATTTTCGTCATAATGGCCAAAACAGCACTTATACTAAACATATAGCAAAGGAATCCGGCGTAAACCTAATTCCTTTGCTATACAAACATAATTTGCGCTGTTTTTGTTACTGAAAAGAGGGTGATTAACTTTTCTTAACCTGATATTACTCACTCGCCAGGTCAATGGCGATATATTGCGTGCGTCCGTTCGGATAAAATCCTGCAACGAGTAACACCTTGTCCTCACGGGTTCTTGTGGCAGCGATGATTCTGTTTACATCACTTTCACTGTTCACCGGGGTGTTGTTCATCCGCATAATGATGAATCCTTTTTTTATCCCTTTTGTATCAAAAAGTGAACCACTTTTTACATTGACTACTTCAATACCGCTGTTGATACCCATCTCTTTCTTCATTTCCTCGGATAGCGGTTTGAATGTAGCACCCAGTGCGCTTACAGGATCAGTGCTGCGTGTGATTTCGGTGTTCCCTTCATCGTTCTTCAGCTCCACGTTGAAATTGCGATTGTTCCCTTTACGGTCGACAGTTACACTGATCTTGTCACCCGGTCTGTACTTGTTCAGTTGTATCTGTAACTCTGCGAAATTGCGGATAGGTATATTATTAATGGCAGTGAGGATGTCTCCTTTCTCAATGCCGGCCGATTTTGCCGAACTTCTTTCACTGAAATCTTCCACCAGTACCCCTCTTATTTGTGAGAGTTCCCGTGCTTTTTCCGGATCCTCACGCCTTATATTTTCAATGTTGGGAACCTGGATGCCCAGGTAAGCGCGCTGCACCGCACCAAATTCCTTCAGGTCGGCTGCCATTTTGCCCGCTATGGAGATGGGCACGGCAAAAGCATATCCGGCAAAATTACCTGTCTGTGAATAGATGGCGGTATTAATACCCACCAGTTCGCCACGCGTGTTGACCAATGCTCCGCCACTGTTTCCCGGGTTGACTGCGGCATCAATCTGAATGAACGATTGGATACCCAGACCGCCACCCATCACGTTGCCTCTGTTCTTTGCACTCACGATACCGGCAGTAACGGTCGAGGTGAGGTTGAACGGGTTTCCCACTGCCAGCACCCATTCACCTACCTGCAAGGCATCGGAGTTGCCGAAGGTGAGGTAGGGGAATTCACTTCCTTCAATTTTCAGCAGGGCAATATCACTCAGTTTATCTGTTCCCACCACCTTGGCGGTAAATTCCCTGTTGTCGTTCAGCGATACCAGGACCTCTGTGGCATTTTCCACCACATGGTTGTTGGTGATGATGTATCCATCTTTGGAGATGATGACACCCGAGCCGAAGCCAACCTGTTCGCGTGGTTGTGCAGGTCCCCTCTCTCCGAATCCAAAGAAGAAATCAAAAGGATTCATGTATTGTTGCTGACTGATGGATTTTGTTTTCACATGAACTACACCATCCACTGAGCGTGATGCTGCCTCCGTAAAATCGGGATAACCATCAGGGGTAGTGAGGTTTGCAAGCACGATGTTCTGGTCCTGATCAAACGAATCAGCCATGGCGCCTATCTCCACAGAGGGTGTATTGTCTGCTGTGCCAAAGTTAAACCGGTTCCCGTTGTTGCCGGTCATTACATTGTAGCCCACTAATGTAATCACTGAACTGACAATAGCTACCAGCAGGATAACAATTACATTTTTAGTATTACTTGTATTCATATTCATTGATGTTGAAGTTTGTTTGATATCTCATTACTACAAATGTAACACAAAAAATGTGCACATTCTTATCTGTCAGAATTGCTTTTTAACACTTTTAACGGAAAGAATATCTGATTAACCCCATTTAACCCTATTCCGTTCTTTAACGTATGACAGGTGACATTATGGCATTCCTGACCAGTTTGTATCAGCGCCTGCTGTTGTTTCTTCTGTTGGCATATTTCCTGAAACGGAAATTGTTAAAAGGTTGAAACAGATCAAAAAGGAGCAGATTGATGTGGTATTTGCCTCCATCGAACAAACGACTGTTCCTGTTGATGATGACCAGCTGGACCCAAAACCGGATGATCAGAAGCAACAGGGCAAATCCTGCAAGGTAATAACTCGAGGTGAAAGCACCTACCGTGACGGCTGCGATCAACGCAGTGAAAAACGAGAATTTGGAGAATGTCTCCAGTCCGAAAAGGTGAGAGGCACTACCTTTATAAAACTGTTTTGAATAGAGGTATTTCGATTTTAATGATCTCCAGGTGAAGAAGCTGTCGATGCCGTGGGTCTCAGTCATGCTTTCGGGTGAGACAACAACGCCTGTGCTCTTCCCCCGTGCGATCCTGTTGATGTAGAGATCATCCTCACCTCCCTCTCTGTTCAGTATCGGGGAGAAACCTTTATGCCCGAAAAAAAGCTCTTTCCTGTATGCCATATTCCGTCCGATACCCATGAACGGTTTACCGGCGATCGCCATGGAGATGAATTTGAGGTGATGGATAAGATTGTCGAAAAGAATGAATCTTCGCATCCGCACCTTCTTATCCATGACCAGTCTGCTGTATCCCAACACGATGTCTCTACCCTTTGCGAACTCTCTGCCGTAAGATCTGATCCACGCTGTGGTGCATGGCCTGCAGTAGGCTTCGGTAAAGAGGAGTATATCATTCTTTGCTGCTTTAATGCCAAGTGTGAGCGCCAGTTTCTTTTCGTTGATACTGTCTGCCTCTGCCGGAACATGGGTGTGGTACAGCTGTGGATATTTTAACCCGGCAGCCTTCAGCATCATGTCTGTCTCATCTGTCGAGCCACTGTTCACCACAATCACTTCAAAGTTGGGGTAGTCCTGATTCAGCATAAAAGGGAGGTTCATCTCCAGCTCATCCGAATTGTTTTTCGATGTGAGGATGACCGAGATACCGGGAAGCTCCTCCCCGCTGATCGCTGTCTCTTTTCTTTTTCTCTCGTAAATGTAGGGCTTCCGGTACAGTAGGAGATGGAACAGTAATTGAATGAAGAAGAAAAAAAGCAGTACAGCCCCCAAAACCCATTCAACAACAGAGAGTTGAGAGAAGAAAGAAAAGATTATATCCATGTTTGAACTGTTTATAAAGAGTCAGAGAAGTAGGATGCAGGATTTTCACGACAGTTATATTGTGACACCATGGTCTCACCATAGGCACCAGCAGAGCGTATCGCTACCAGATCACCCCTGTGGGCCCTGTTCAGCATCATCCCCTCGGCAAACACATCACTCGACTCACAGATAGGTCCGACCACATCGTAGGGGGTGTATGCTTCATCGGAGCTGATGTTTTCGATGTGATGGAACGCCTGGTAAAGCGCCGGACGAATCAGATCGGTCATGCCGGCATCCACGATGAGGAATTTCTTTTGCAGTCCCTCCTTCACAAAGGTAGTGCGGGCAATCAGCGAGCCACAGGGAGCAACCACAGACCGTCCCAGTTCGAAATGAAGGGTTTGATTATCCTGTAGCTTCATATATTTTCCGAAAAGGCGAAAATAGGATTCAAAGTCGGCAATCGGACAATGGTTCGGGTGCTGATAATTGATACCCAATCCACCGCCTACATTGATGACCGGAAGCCTGATCCCCTGTTTGTTGAACCACTCCTGCAGCTCCATTGCTTTCACACAAAGATCCTCGAACGATGAGAGATCGGTGATTTGTGAGCCGATATGAAAATGCATCCCTATCAGTTCAATGTTCCCCGAAACAGCGATGAGTTGCAGCACCGCTGGCAGATCCTGCTCGTTGATGCCGAATTTGTTTTCGTTCAGGCCGGTGGTGATGTACTTGTGTGTATGTGCATCCACGTTGGGGTTGATACGGAGAGCCACGCGTGCCTTTTTCCCTTTTTCCGAAGCAAGGGTGTTGATCACCTCCAGCTCCGGGAGTGACTCCACATTAAAACAAAAGATATCATTGTCCAGACCGATATGTATCTCCCTGTCGGTTTTGCCTACACCGGCAAAGGCTATTTTTGCAGCTGAGAAACCACACTCCAGCGCCCGCAGTATCTCATTGCCGCTCACACAGTCGGCACCAAATCCGTAAGATGCAATCTCTTTCAGAATACGGGGGTTGTCGTTTGCTTTGATGGCATAGTGAATGTGAAAGGGTCTGTTTTCCGTCTCTTTTTTTATCGTGTTGAGCGTTTCCCGCAACAGCTCCATGTCGTAATAATAGAAGGGTGTCTCGAGTGTTTCAAATTGCTCAACGGGGAATGTACCTTTGATCATTGATATAAATGTATAAGTAGGTTTATTTTTAACGCATCATACTGTTCATGTTGATGGATGCATCACTGTCCGGATGACAAAATTACGATTTTTTCGGTGAATCTCTTACTTTCCGACAAAAGAATATGCCTGCTCCAGTTTTTGCTCCGGGGGAAGGGCTGCCTCTATCCAGTGAATGGTGAAGCCGCGCCGCTCCATACCCCTGAACCAGGTCATCTGCCTCTTGGCAAACTGATGAATAGCGGTCTCCAGCTGCCTGAACATCTCCTCATAGCTGATTGCTCCCACAACATGGAGCGTCACATATTTGTATTCAAGGCCGTAATAGATCAGATCGTCCGGAGAAACACCCGAGGCAATGATCTTCTTCACCTCCTCTGTCATCCCCTCCTGAAGGCGCGATTTCAGGCGTTTTGTGATCTTCTCGCGACGTAAATCACGGTCGATGTGCAGTCCCAGGATTGTGCTCTCCAGCGGTGGGAATGCGCAGGCTGAAGATCGGTTCTTCGACTGGTAATCGGCAATCTCGATAGCACGGATTGCCCGTTTTTTTGTATCTGTGTCGGTTGTGTTGTGCAGCGGACGGTAACTGCGCAGAATACGGGTGAGCTCCTCCAGAGACCTGTTTTCTAGCGATCTTCTCAATGTCGTGTCTGCCGGCACATCGGGCAGGTTATACCCCTTCAGCACCGATTCAATATAGAGTCCGGTACCGCCACACAGGATAGGTCTTTTCTCCCGGCTCACTATGTCGTTGTAGGCTGCATGAAAATCGTGCTGGTAATCGAAGAGCGTATATTTGTCCCCCGGTTCGCGGATGTCGATCAGGTGATAGGGGACAGATTCTCCTCCCACGGTATACTCCGAGAGATCTTTCCCCGTTCCTATATCCATCTCCCTGTATATCTGCCGGGAATCGGCACTCAGGATCTCGCCGTTGAGTGCATGTGCCAGGTGCGCGGCAAAAGTTGTCTTGCCACAGGCGGTCGGTCCAAGGATTGTGATAAGCTCGTTCTTCATGTTACCAGCTGCCACCGGCACCTCCACCACCGAAACTACCACCACCGCCACCGCCAAAGCCGCCACCGCCAAAGCCGCCGAAGCCACCGCCTCTTCTGCCACCACCGATTACAGGCGGGAAAAAGATGGGTGGTCCACTGCTTCTGCGATGACCATCGTTGTCGATATGCTGATCACCTCCACCCGAGAAGATGGCAAGCAGGATGATGATGCCGATGATGATGATGATGATTGCAAAAAGCGGCAGGCCCTCTTCCTCTGCTTCCTCTGCACTGAACTCACCCGACAGGCGCCCGATCATCACATCGATGGCTGCGTTGACACCGCCGAAATAATCATCCTCCGCGAAATAGGGGATCATATCATTGCGTACAATACGTCCTGCATAAGCGTCGTTGATGCGTGCTTCCAGCCCGTAACCGGCAGCGATAAATGCCTGTCCCCTGCTGTTGCCGGTTTTGGGCTTAATCAGTATCACTGCACCGTTATTCTTGCTCTTCTGTCCGATTTCCCACATCTCACCAAGACGGAATGAGTAATCCGATGCGGGATAACCACCCAGGTCGCTGACAGTCACAACATAAATCTGTGTGGAGGTGGAGTCGTTATAAGCGAGCAGCTTCTGCTCCAGTGCCGCATTTTCGGCAGGAGAGAAGATCCCGGCAAAATCGTTCACCAGACGGAATGGAACCATCGGTTCAGGAATATCCTGTGCCGACACCCCCAAAGTGATTTGTACAATTGTGAATATAAGAAGAAATCTACTCCTCCAGAATAACTTCATCGCTTAGTTCGTTTATATCATTTTCCGAAACCGGATAGAGCGCTTTGATCAATTCTCCTACTTTGCCCACACCCTTGCAGATGCCATCGGTGATCTCTCCTCTCCTGAAGCAGGCAAGCATCTCCTCCAGCGCATCGTCCCAAAAATTGTTGCGCACTGCGTCGTTGATTCCTTTATCTCCCAGAATGGCTGCCTTGTGGTCGGTGGGTGACAGGTAGACGAGTACCCCATTCCGGAGGTGGGTGTTGTTCATCTTCAAGTGGTGAAATTTAATGAACGCAGCCTCCAGCGGATCTCCTTTACACTGTTTCGCTATACAGACACGAATCTCCCCGGAAGTGTGACTTTCGGCACTTCTGATCGCTTCCGTAATCTTATCCAGTTCCTCTTTGTTCAGCATAACGCTTCGTATCTCCCTTAAAACTGAACCTCGGGTGCGGTCTGTGCTCCGGGCAGAGCTTCAAAATAGGCTTTTGACTCAAACTTAAACCACTTCGCATAGATCACCTGCGGGAACTTGCGGATGTAGGAGTTGTAATCCTGTGCTGTCTGATTGAATTTGTTGCGTTCAACCGAGATCCTGTTCTCTGTCCCTGCCAGCTCATCCTGCAATGCAAGGAAGTTCTGGTTTGCTTTGAGCTCAGGATAGTTCTCCTGTATCAGCAACAGCCTGCCCAGTGCCTGACTCAGCTGATTCTGTGCCTGCTGGTACTCCTGCAGGCTCTCGGTCGTGAGGTTCTCGGGGTTGATGTTGGTCTGCGTAGCCCTGGCCCTGGCCTCGGTCACCTGAGTGAATGTCTCCTGTTCGTGGGTGGCATAACCTTTCACTGTGTTTACCAGGTTGGGGATGAGGTCTGCACGACGTTGATAGGCGTTCTGTACATTGCCCCACTGCGCTGTGACAGCTTCCTGTTTCTCTACCATTCTGTTATAACCCTGGCAGCCGGTGAGCATCGTGGCACCAATAACAATCAATACAATGTAGGATAACTTTTTCATTCTGATCGGGATTAATATTTGTTTAAGCAATTATGCAAAGAAAGTTTATTCAGCCTGTTGTTCAGCTGCAGAAGCAAAAGTAAATAAAAATGTTCATCCTACAGCAATGTGTCAACACTTTATATCAGCCAATGCTAAAATAACAGATTAATTGCGGGAAAGGTTTTGAATGCCTCTCATTTTATCTGAAACTTTTTTTATATCTTTGTTGTTCTGAAGAATGCGAAGGCAATTAATTGATTTCTTGAGACGAAAAATCAGCGTTGCTTTCCAACCAAATATTTATTATGAAACGAATAGTCCTCCCTTTCTTTTTATCAGTAATTTCATTTGTCGTTGTAGCTGCTCATACGGGCAACACCGTCAATGTTGTTTCAGATTCCCTGCAGCTGCCGGACAGCCTGGACCTGTTTCACGACATGACAGATATCAGCCGGCAGATAGAACAACGTACCACACCCAGGCAGAACGAACAAACAGTGGTGTCCGCAATAGCAGCGTCCCCTCTCGATAGTGTGCCGCCGGTCATCCCTCCTCAGCTGTTTCTGCCACAACAGGAAGAGAGCGATTCTCTTCTGTATATCAACCCACTCGATTCGGTATATCTGAGAAGCGAGAGCGGAACACTGCAGCTTCCCCTGAGGACTTTTGATATGGATGCATTACGCGGGATGACCTTTCGTGACACCCTTTTTTATAACCCGCTCTTTCTGCCGATGATCTATACCGGCAAGATGCTGCCCCGTGGTCTCTCTTTTTATCCGTTGGGTGACGATTCGGATAAAGGATTGCTTATCCCTCTGGAGAAAACATTCGCACCTGCATTGCAGCATACCGATTTTGTGCAGAACGTGCGAATCGATTATTACAGGAATTATCCTGACAGGATCAGATATTCCATCCTCGATTTCGACTCCATTCCCCGGGTGGAAAGCAGCGATGCGATTGTGAGAGAGACCTTCAATCCGTTTCGTGACCTGTTGAAAACAGAAACAACCTACTCACTGGACGCACCCGGTGTGGATGTGACATCCATCGACCGCAAATATTGGGTCCGTAGCGGAGAGCACTCTTTCCAGTTTGCACAGAATTATTTCTCCAACAACTGGCATAAGGGAGGTACGAACAACCTCAATTTCAATAATCATCATGTCGTCAGGCTAAACTATCAGAAAGAGAAAATAAGGTTCAATAACACACTTGAGTGGCGGTTATCCCTGTTTAATGCACCGGAAGATTCAGTGAGGAGCTATCGCATCGGGGACGACCTGATCCGTTATTATGGTGACTTCGGGGTGAATGCTTTCATGAAAGGATGGTCCTACTCCACCAACCTGGAAGCAAAATCACAGCTGTTCAATAATTATAACACCAATTCTAATGATATGAGATCTTCATTTCTTTCACCATTATATGTGAATGCCGGTATAGGTTTGAAATATGAAATGAATAAAAGATCGGAGAAGGTGCGTCATCGCGGTGTGAAATGGACACTGGCTTTAGCGCCGGTTTCTCTTAACTACAAATATGTGGGGAATGATGCCATCGATGTGAAACGATACGGTATCCCCGAAGGGAAAAAATCACTTATGGATATCGGTTCAACTATTACATCCATCCTGAAATACGATATCACACGCTATATTACCTGGGACTCACGCCTGACCTACTTTACCAGTTATGAGAAAGTGATGTCTGAGTTCGAGAACGGATTGAATATGGCATTGAGCAATGCCTTTTCCACACGTATCTATGTGAATGTACGATACGATGACGGAGTGCCGGCCGACCCTGATTTCCAGTACTGGCAAATGAGTCAGACGCTTAGCTTCGGCCTGAATTACAAATGGTGATCTCAGCAGAAACGGGCATCTTCCGGTAAGGTGTAACCGTTTAAGAAATCGGTTGTTTTCATCCGCTTCTTGCCCGATAACTGAAGGTCTGTGATGCGGATAATCCCATCACGGACAACCACATCAATAAATGTTTTGTTGTCTGTCCGGATGGTACCTGCAGGCAAGTTATCTGCACTGACGCTGATCAGCTCACCAGCGAAAAGCTTCACCCGCAAGGGTTGATCACTTCCGTTTCCGCACAATTCAGTCCACGCTGCCGGATAGGGCGATAACCCGCGGATAAAATCATGCAGCTCCCCTGCACTCTTTCCCCAATCTATCCGACAGGTCTCTTTGAATATTTTTGGTGCGGACTTCAATTCTGCCACATTTTCAATCAGTTCATCCTGCGCCACAGCTGTCACCGTGTCACTCAGCACGGCATCCACCGTTTTGAGCACAAGCGCTGCACCCATCACCATCAGCTTGTCATGCATCGTCCCGGCATCGTCCGTTTCAGTGATGGAGGTCTTCTCCCGGTAAATGATCTTTCCGGTATCTATTTCATGTGAGAGGAAAAAGGTGGTCACACCGGTCTCTCTCTCTCCGTTGATGATGGCCCAGTTGATGGGGGCAGCACCTCTGTACTGCGGTAGTAGCGAGGAGTGGAGGTTAAAGGTGCCCCTGGGCGGCATATTCCATACCACCTCAGGCAACATGCGGAATGCCACTACGATTTGCAGATCGGCCTGCAGCTGTCTCAATTGGGTCAGGAACGCTTCATCCTTCAGCTTTTCGGGTTGCAGTACTGTCAGTCCCTGCTGCAACGCATATTGCTTCACAGCCGACGGTTGCAGCCTGTACCCTCTGCCTGACGGCTTGTCGGGCATGGTGACTACGCCCACCACATTGTAACCCTTCTCAACCAGTGCTTTCAGCGACTCCACGGCAAACTCGGGTGTGCCCATGAAGATGATTCGCAGCGCTTTCTTTTCCATTTCAGTGTCTTTGCTATTCATCCGTTTCAGAATAATTTTCCACCAACACCTCCCTGTAGGAGTTAAATACCGACGACTGCGACAGGATTCCCTTATAGACACCTTTGTCATCTATCACCGGCAGATTCCATGCTTTTGTATTCTCAAATGTCGCCATCACCTCTTCCATGCTGGAGCTGATCTCTATTTTCGCGGGTGCACCCACCATGAACTTCTGTACAGTGAAACGGTCATACAGTTCCGGTCGGAACATGATATTGCGGATATCATTCATCATCACCAGCCCAAGCAGGACACCGTCACTATTCACCACGGGGAAAATATTGCGGTTGGATGAGGAGATCACTTTCACCATCTCACCAAGCGACATGGTTGGTCTCACGGTGGGGATATCTTTTTCCAGCAGATCCTCTATCTTTAAAAAGGTGAGCACTGCCTTGTCTTTGTGATGCGTAATCAATTCCCCTCTCTTGGCAAGACGCATGGCATAGATACTGTGTTTCTCGAACACCAGGATCGTACCGTAGGAAACCAGTGAGACAATCATGAGCGGAAGAAACAGATCGTAACCACCGGTAAGTTCCGCGATAAGAAAGGTGCCGGTAAGGGGAGCATGCATCACACCTGCCATTACCCCAGCCATGCCCATCAGCGCGAAGTTTTCCTGAGGGAGGTAGGTGGTATACCCCATCTCGTTGAGGGCGTAGGAGTAGATAAAACCTGCAATGCAACCCAGAAACAGGGTGGGGGCAAACACTCCTCCCGTTCCTCCACCACCGTTGGTGGCACTGGTGGCGAACACTTTAAAGAGAATGACCAGCACAAGGAAGACCACGATGGTCCAGCGGCTCTCCATGTTGTAAAAAAAACTTTCGTTGGTGAGTGAGCGGAACGAGTCTCCCCCCGCCAACAGTGTGTTGATGGTGTTGTATCCTTCACCAAAGAGCGGCGGGAACAGAAAAATAAGGATACTCAGGAGGGTACCCCCGAGCAGGAATTTTTTCCAGTGCGAGAGCTTGTGGAAGATCCCTTCACACCAGCTCATGGCGCGTATAACGTAAAGAGAGATAAACCCGCATAAGATACCCAGAAGTATCACGTAGGGGATGCGGTTGAGCATGAACGGCTCCACCTGCGAATAGGCGAACATGGCGCCCATGCCTGTGAGCAGATAGGAGACGGTGGTCGCTGTGACGGCAGTCACCAGCAGCGGGAGGATGGACGACATGGTGAGGTCGAGCAGCAGCACCTCTATCACGAACAGGATGCCGGCAATGGGTGCTTTGAAAATGCCGGCAATCGCACCGGCGGCACCACAGCCCACCAGGATCATCAGACTGTGCTGTTCCAGCTTGAAGAACCGCCCCAGGTTAGACCCGATGGCTGAACCGGTCAGCACGATCGGTGCCTCAGCACCTACCGATCCACCGAACCCGATGGTGATGGAACTGGCCACCAGCGATGAGTGCATGTTGTGCTGTTTGATGCGGCTTTTGCGCTGTGAGATGGAGAAGAGTATCTTTGTGACTCCGTGGCTGATATCATCTTTGACAATGTACTTCACATAGAGTCCTGCCAGCAGGATCCCCACGATGGGGAAGAGCAGGTAGGAAAAGTTCATGTTTGCATGACTGAAATTTTCGGTAAGAAAAACCTGGAAAAAGTGAATGGCTGTCTTCAGCAACCATGCTGCCAGTGCAGTCAGAATACCGACAAGGAAGCAGACGAACAGCAGAAAATGGCGCTCTTTGATGTGGGAGTCACGCCAGAGGAAAAATTGATTGTATATCTCTTTTATTTGCATCGGAACAACAGATTTCATAAGCCGATTGCAAAGATAACCAAATTCTTTACTTACGGATAATATTGATGGTACCGTTCTTGCCCAACTTCACAATTGATGAAGGCACGGCATCGCGATGTTCATTCTGCCTGAAGGTGACAATGTAATCGACACCCTCTTTTATCTCCTTGCTGATCTGCGTGAACCGCGACGGAGCGGGTTCTCCGCTTATGTTTGCTGAGGTCGATACGATGGGTTTGCGAAACTGCCGGCACAGTTCTGCCGAAAAAAGCTCGTCGGTTATGCGGATGCCGATGGTGCCGTCAGTTGAGATGAGGTTGGCCGCGAGGTTTTTCGCATCTTCATAGATGATGGTGAGCGGCTTGTCGGTCAGGTCAATCAGGTCCCATGCAATATCGGGCACCTCCTGAATGTAGGTCTGCAGCTTGGCCGGATTGTCCATCAGCACCAGCATCGACTTGCTGTCGTCACGCTCTTTCAGCTTGTAGATGCGGTTCACCGCTTCTTCGTTGGTGGCATCGCAGCCTATGCCCCAGATGGTGTCGGTGGGGTAGAGTATAATCCCGCCATTCCTGAGCACCTCACATGCTTTTTTGATATCTTCCTGCATAATTCCCTTTGTCGTTGTTGGTCAATTGAATAGGTTGTCAGTCACTCCGTTCTGACGCTTTGCATCACCTGCACATCATCAAAACTGTCTCCTGCGGAGAGCCACTCCTTCAGGCTGCCGGCCTTTATGAAGCCGGCTTTTGTGAAGAGTTGAATGCTTATGGTGTTGCTTGCCGGTATAAAGGCATAGAGTTGATGAAGGTTGAGAAAGTCAAATGTATACGCTTCCAGCAGCTTCAATGCCTGCAGACCGTAGCCCTGCTCTCTGAACCGTTTGTCGATAAGGATGCCGACACCTGCCCTCCTGTGAAGAGGATCAAAGTCATAGAGGTCAACAGTGCCGATGGCCTCACCACGCTCCTTCAGCTCAACCATCAGACGGAGCTGTCTGTCCGTGTAGATATCCTGTTTGGAATCGATCAGGTACTGCCTGATGGTGAAACGGGAGAAGGGCGCAACATTGATGCCATTTTTCCACATTTCGGTGTCGTTCTCCCAGCTGTAGAGCACCTCCAGATCCTCAGGCTCGGTGGCACGCAGGCGGATCAGTTTATTTTCCAGCAGCTTCTTCATCCTCTGTCCTGTTTTCGGAGTACTCCCTCTCTTCCTCTTCTGTCTTGTATGCTGAGTCCTCAGTCATTTCCTCTTCTGTAGCTCTCTCCTCTTCCGGCAGTTCAGTCAGGTTTGCCAGTTCGGTATAGGAGGGTTTGCAATAGAGGAAGATAATAAAAAGGACCACCGTGATCCACATGAAATTGCTGTTGCGGGAAAAACCGAACAGGAGGATATTGAGTAACGTCACCGCACTGATGGTATATAAACGGATGAAGGAAGTATTTTGATATACGCTCAAAGCAATAGCTGTCTCAGCCGGCCGGGGCACTTTATTCAGCCTCCGGGCAAAAAGTTTCAGGGCCAGGGGTATGGCGATGATAGAGATCATGATGATGTATCTTTCCAGCGTGACACCAATCAGCTCACTTTCCTGCATGAGAGGGATAATCCGGAACAGCAGCAGTATAAAAAGCAGCACAAGCGTGATGATATTAATGTAGTAGTGCCTTCTGAGAACACCGATGAGCCTCTCCATTTTATTCTCTTCCCTCATTTCGATAGTAGTTTATAGGATTCATCAAAAGGTGTCCGGTTGAGAATAGACCGTCCCAGCGTCACCTCATCGGCATACTCCAGCTCATCACCCACGGAGACACCCCTGGCTATAATCGTCACTTTAACGTCGTAAGGCTGGAGCTTGCGGAAGATGTAGAAGTTGGTGGTGTCACCTTCCATCGTGGCACTCAGTGCAAGTATCACCTCTTTGATCCCACCGTTCCTCACCCTCTCAACAAGGGAGCTGATCTCCAGATCCGACGGGCCAATACCATCGATGGGAGAGATGATGCCACCCAGCACATGATACAATCCTCCAAACTGAATGGTCTTCTCTATGGCCATCACCTCTTTCACATTCTCAACAACGCAGACGACAGCGCGGTCACGTCTGTTATCCGCACAGAGGCTGCAGATTTCTGTATCGGAGATGTTGTGGCAGACAGCACAGTATTTTACCTCCTGTATCAGTTTAAGCAGGGTATCGGTGAAATGGACCACTTTCTCTTCATCCTGTCTGAGCAGGTGCAGCACCAACCGAAGTGCCGACTTCCTCCCTATTCCCGGTAGCCTGGCAAACTCGTTCACTGCATTCTCAAGTAAAGTGGATGGGTATGCGCTGTTCATTACGTATCATTTTTCGTGCACCGCAAAGATACGATGATTCAATTTATCGGACAAATAACTTTTCAGGCTGGTGATATAAAATATAAGGCCATATTTTTATTCCGATTTCGTTTTTTGTTTGATATAAGTTTGTAATTTTGTGACTCCATCAATTTTTGTTATTATTTATAAAAAAAAGGAGGGTTATGAAGGTACTCTTAGCGACAGGTAAACCATTTGCTATGCAGGCAGTGGAGGGGATACAAAACATTATTGAAGCGGCAGGGCATACATTTGTTAAACTGGAGAGTTATGCCGGCAAATCCCAGTTACTTGAAGCGGTGAAAGATGCAAACGCCATTATAATCCGTAGCGATGTGATTGACCGTGAGGTGATGGAGGCGGCACCCAACCTGAAGGTTGTGGTCCGTGCGGGTGCCGGTTACGACAATGTGGATCTCGATGTTGCCACCAGCCGTGATATCTGCGTGATGAACACTCCCGGACAAAATGCTATTGCCGTGGCAGAGCTTGTGTTGGGTATGCTGATCTACATGCAGCGGAACCAGTTCGACGGGAGCGTGGGACGGGAGATATCTGCCAGGCGTCTGGGACTCTATGCCTTTGGCAATGTGGCCAAGATGGTTGCCAAGATTGCACGTGGTTTCAGCATGACGGTCAATGCCTATTCACCTACGCTCTCACACGATGATCTCCGTAAAGAGGGTGAATATGGTGTAGTCACTGTCTATAGCAACAAAGAGTTGTTTGAGAAAAGCGATTTTGTCTCACTGCATATGCCGCTGCTTCCCGAGACACGTAATTGTGTGAACTACGATCTCCTCTCACTCATGCCCCGCGACGGAGTGCTGATTAATACAGCCCGCAAAGAACTGGTGGTGGAGGAGGATCTGCTGCGTATCATGGAAGAGCGACCCTGCTTTCAGTTTATCACCGATGTGATGCCTGTGCGGCATGAAGAATTCCTCTCCCGTTTCCCGAAACGCTATTTCTCCACACCGAAGAAAACAGGTGCCCAGACCAACGAGGCCAACATCAACGCGGGCCTGGCTGCCGCAAGTCAGATTGTCGCTTTCTTTCAAAATGGTGACGAACAATTCAGAGTGAACAACAAATCATAAAAATGATAATCGTATGAAGAAGTACAATTTCAACGCAGGACCATGTGTCCTCCCCCGACAGGCAGTAGAGTCCGCCATTGATGCGATCCGTGATTTTGATAATACCGGCATCGGTATCCTGGAGATCTCACATCGTACCCCCGGATGGGAACGGATCATGAAAGAGACTGCCGACCTCTGGAAGGAGTTGCTGCATATCCCCGATAATTACAGGGTGCTCTTCCTCGGAGGCGGTGCCAGCATGCAGTTCCTTGATGTGCCTGCCAACCTCATGAAAAAGAAGGCTGCTTATCTGCAGACCGGGGTATGGGCAAAAAAAGCAATCAAAGAGGCGAAGTTCTACGGAGAGGTGGAGATTGTGGCTTCCTCGGAAGACAGGAATTACTCCTATATCCCTAAAGGATACACTATCCCGTCCGATGCCGATTATTTTCATATCACCACCAACAACACCATCTATGGTACGGAGCTGCACGAAGATATCGACAGCCCCGTGACATTGGTTGCCGACATGTCGTCAGACATCATGAGCCGTCCGGTAGATGTCTCCAAATATGGCATCATCTACGGAGGGGCACAGAAGAACGTCGGTCCTGCAGGAGTCGCTTTTGTGATTGTCCGTGAGGATATCCTCGGTAAGCTGGACCGACCACTGCAGTCCATGATCGATTACCGTACACACATAGGTGATGTGGAGAAGAACAGATCCATGTTCAACACCCCGCCGGTGTTCCCCATCTTCGTGATGCATGAAACCCTCAAATGGGTGAAGGAGCTGGGCGGCCTGGAAGCCATGTATAAGCTGAACAAAGAGAAAGCAGCAATGCTCTATGACGAGATTGAGAGAAACAGCCTCTTCGTAGGTACCGCTGCAAAAGAGGATCGCTCCATCATGAACGTCTGTTTCGTCATGAATGAAGCGCATAAGGAGCAAGAAGCTGCATTCCTTGAATTCGCAAAGGAGAGAGGAATGGTGGGCATCAAGGGACACCGCTCGGTGGGTGGTTTCCGTGCATCTATCTATAACGCCTGTCCCAAGGAAGCGGTAGAGGCACTGATCCAGTGCATGCAGGATTTCGAGAAACAGCATTAAGCATTTTTTACTGACACATAGCAGCAGGTGGGTTCACGACGTGAGCCCACCTTTTTTCAATCTTATTCCTGATGAATCGCCTTATATGGCATTGAACGCGCTATTATTTTGCCCGCAATAAACCCGTTACTCGTTCGGATCTGTTCGAGCGATATTCGAGCGATATTCGAACGATATTCGAAGGAGTACCGAAGGA
>JAAYGM010000115.1 GCA_012727735.1 Bacteroidales bacterium
ATTGATGTCACCCAAAAAACAGTAGACCAGTCGATCACCACAAAACTTAAAGAGATTAGCGGTGTATGCATGGTGCGCATTCTTCCGGCAATCTAACTATATCAAAAAAAAAGATTACTTTCCGATACAAAACTTGCTGAAAATATTTCCCAGTATCTCGTCGTTGGAAATCTGTCCGGTGATCTCACCGAGGTAGAACATGCATTCGCGGATATCCTGTGAGATGAAATCATGGGTGATGCCAGTCTCCAGTCCCTGCTTCACGCGGTGGATCGCTTCGAGCGCGTTGTTCAATGCTTCATAGTGACGCAGGTTGGTCACGATCAGATCCTCCTCACCTATTGCCGGGATGCCGGCTGCATTTACCAGCAGTTGCTGTAGCTGTCCGGTGTTGAGATGTTGTTTGGCAGAGATGAAGAGCCTGTCGGCTTTCACTTCCGGCAGAATAGTTTCAAAGCTTTCACGCTGTTCTTTTGAGATCAGATCGGCTTTATTGAACAGCAGGATCAGATGCTTTTCCTTCATTCTTGAGATGAGGGATGCAGCCAGTGTTTCGATCTTCCCGACAGGTGTGGTCAGGTCGATCATCCAGAGTATGATGGAAGCCTGTTCAATCTTCCGGTAGGTACGTTCAATGCCGAGTGTCTCGATGGTATCGGTGGTCTGACGGATGCCCGCCGTATCGATAAAGCGGAAGGTCACGCCCTCCATGTTCACCACATCCTCAATCACATCACGTGTGGTACCGTGGATATCGCTGACGATGGCACGCTCCTCGTTGAGCAACAGGTTCAGCAGGGTCGATTTACCCGCATTGGTCTCACCGATGATAGCTACGGGGATGCCACTCTTGATGGCATTACCCAGCCTGAAGGAGTCGGTCAGCCGGACAATTTCCTCTTCTATCTCATGCGTCAGCTCATGCAGTTTATCCCGGTTGGCAAACTCCACATCCTCTTCCGAGAAATCGAGCTCCAGCTCTATCAGTGAGACAAACTGCAACAGCTTATCGCGCAACAGGGTGAGCTTCTGTGCGAAACCACCCCGCATCTGGTTCATCGCCACCCGGTGAGAGGCACGCGATGAAGAGGCAATCAGATCGGCCACCGCCTCGGCCTGACTCAGATCGAACTTACCGTTGCGGAAGGCACGACGTGTGAACTCACCTGCCTGTGCCATCCGTGCTCCCCTGGCCAGCAGGAGCTCCATCATCTTTTGCTGTATAAAGACTGAACCGTGGCAGGATATCTCCACGCTCTCCTCTCCCGTGAATGAGTGAGGTGCATGAAAAAGTGTTACCAGCACCTCATCCAGCACCTCTCCACCGGAGCGTATCCTGCCAAAATGAACCGTGTTGGCAGCTGCTTCAGCTAGTTTTTTCCCTGAGGGAGAGCGGAAGATCTGATCTGTCAGGGCAGCACTCCCCTCACCCGAGAGGCGGATAACAGCAATGGCTCCCATACCGGGAGGGGTGGATATAGCGCAAATAATGTCAGGCATAGTGGTTCAATAGCGGAAACTACTGCCACCCAGAAACTCACGTAATAGCGAGGTGGGTGGTAATTCCCGGTCGGTAATATAGTTGAAATAACTTAAAAACTTGAGCAGCCGGTATGCTTCGGAATACTCCGGTGCGGTACGGGGTACCTGCATAAGGATCAGTTCGGCGTGACGTCGAATGGCCGCCAGCTCATAGATCATGGCTGAATTGAACATCACGTCGGCATTCTCCTGGTAAGGGAAGATCCATTTGTCTTCACCGCGCCGAACACTGTTCCAGCGTGAGATGGTCTGCTCTGCCGAGTAACCTCTGTAACGGTAATCGCGTACCATACGCCGGAGTAAACGGTTATCAGAAGCGGGAATCCAGTTATGATCGTCCAGCGAGATGGAGGTGAGTGCAGAGACATAGACCAGGAATTTCTTCTCGGACGGAATATGCGCTGTAAGCTCAGGATTCAGCCCGTGAATACCCTCCACGATCAGGATGCTGTTCTCCGACATCGTCAGGAAGTTCTTTTTGTACTCCCTTTTACCGGTCACAAAATTATAGACCGGCAGCTCCACCTCTTCACCCTTCATCAGCCGGATCATATGTTGTTCAAACAAATCCAGATCGAGCGCATGCAGAGACTCGTAATCCATCTCTCCATACTCATCGAGAGGTGTCCTTTCTCTCTCAACAAAGTAGTTATCCAGGGAGATCCCCACCGGCTTCAGCATATTCACCAGCAGCTGTACTTCGAGACGTTTCCGGAAGGTGGTCTTCCCCGAGGAGGAGGGCCCGGAGATCAATACGACCCGCACACCCTTCTCAAACCTGCGGGTGATCTCTTCGGCAATATTCGCTATCTGATTGGCCTGGTAGGCTTCTGCCACCTGGATTACTTCAGACATGCGGTCTTCACGTTTCGCTTTGTTCAGGTCGCCCACATTATCCAGACGACTTATCTTCAGGAACTTCAGGTGCTCACGATATACATTCAGCAGCTTCTCCTGCTGCACCTCCGGCTCCAGATCCACGGGATGCTCACGGTTAGGTACACGCAGCAGATATCCCCCGTTATGGGGCTGAATATCGAACATACTGATGTAACCGGTAGAGGGTGTCAGGCATCCGTAAAAATAGTCGATATAACCATCCAGCATCGAATAGCGGGAATAGATCAGATCGGACGTCTCCAGGAGCAGTGCCTTGTCTTCCATCCCACGTCCACGGAATAGCTCCACCACCTTCGCTGTCTCTTCCTCCACCTGCACAAAAGGAATATCCGCTTTCACGATCTCATGCATCCTTTCTCTTATGGCGTCAAGCTCCGGTTTTCCCACCGGCAGATCGGCTTCAATCTGAAAATAATATCCTTTCGATACGGCATGTTCAATATACATCTCAGCATTGGGCAGCAGATCATCCACCGCTTTTGCCAGTATAAAACAGAGCGACCGCACGTAGGTACGCATGGCTGAAGAATCACTCAGATCCACATATTCTATCATTTTTGGTCTGTAGACCCTGTATGCAAGCGATTCAGTCTTGTTATTTATTTTTGCGTTCGCGATTAAATAGGGTGATTGAACCCCTAATACACTAATAAGTTCCTCTAATGTTGAGCCGATGGGCACTTCTCTTTGTTCATCCGTGTTCAGGCAATGAACCTTCACTGTATCTGTCATATCATTCACATTTTTTTCCGGTCACTAAATTACACCATTTTTTGCATATAAAACCCCTTTTCTTTGCCCTATATGCAAAAAATCCTCAAAACTTGAATGCATGATAAACATTACACCAACAGAAGGCGTTCTACTCATTGAACAAAAGAAGAATAGTCTATTGTATTTTGCATAAGCAACAAAAAATATCAATCCTCCTTTTATTCGTTTTCCTGATAAGTTTATCAGTGAGCGAACTAAGCGCATGGCAGAATCTGAGCAGTGGTACTGACACCATTGTTGTAGGAAAGAGCTGTAAAAGAATGGGAGAGAATGAGCAGGACGGGGACGATCCTATTTTCAATGCTGCAGAGACAGACAATGATTTTAACCAGATGTTTGTCACCAGGTTTTGTTCCTTTGTTACTTTTCAGCTGCAACCGCCTTATAATCCCCTGTTAACCCCCTCCCTTTTACTTTTCAGTGATTTCTCCATCAATCGGGAATATGTCTATATCGGAGAGTTGGGCATGCCACCCAGAGCGTGATCCGATCGCTTCGCTACAAGATAAAAAGATATTATAAACCCGAAAACTTACAGGTTTATTGAACTGCGCATACAGATCAATGCAGTTGTGTTGATGCATGCGGGCTCAATTTACAATATATTATGAGACAAAAACTAATCTTACTGTTTGCTGCGACGTTGATTACTGTTGCAGCCAAACCCACAACAATTCAAAAGGAGAGAACGGATATGACCAGTAAAACAACCATCACCATTCTTCAGACAGCTGATATCCACGGGCAACTGGACAAGCATCAGGAGCTTTTCGTAGAAAAAGGCGAAGTCGTTTTCAAAGAACGGGGAGGACTCTCCGTTATCAAGACCATCTTTGAGGAGGAGAGAGCCAAAAATCCAGGACGTACGATCGTCGTGGATGGCGGAGACCTGATCCAGGGAAGTGGCTATGCAGCCGCTTCGGAAGGAAAAATCTTTTCCGATATTGTCAGGGAGATGAACTACGACCTGGTAATGCCCGGAAACTGGGAGGTGGTCTACGGCAAAGAGATCATGCTGGAGGTGATGAAGAGGTACAACACAGCGATTATCGCGCAGAACATGCGTCACGAAGCGGATGGAAAGAATCTGTTTCCTCCTTACTGGATCAGGGAGATCGATGGAATAAAAGTCGGCTTCATCGGCATCAACGACCCCGATATCCCCTTCAGGCAGGCACCGAGCTACAGCAGAGGTATCCTGTTCAACGGCGTTGACAGAAAGGTGGAGGAGACAATAGAGAAGGTGAAGTTCGGTGAGAAGGCAGATATCGTCATCCTGCTCACACATATCGGTCTGGCCAAGCAGGTGGATCTGGCCAACAACCCCATCAGCAGGCATGTTGATTACATTCTCGGTAATGACACACACGAGCGCATCCGCAAACCCATTCAGGGCAGATATGCCAGAGTGATGGAGCCGGGGGCTTTCGGTTCTTTCGTAGGTAAGCTGACACTGCATTTCGAAAACGGACAACTCATTTCCGACGAATATGATTTGATTGAGGTGGATCCGGTGAAATACCCGAAAGATAAAGCACTGCAATCACTTATTGACAAGAAAAAAGCCGCTTACGAAGAAGAGCTGGAAAAGGTAGTAGGATACACCTCTGAACCCATTTACCGTTATCTGGTGGTGGAGAATGCGATGGACAACATGATCACCGATGCGATGCGCTGGAAAACAGGCGTGGATATCTCCTTCTCCAACGGATTTCGTTTTGGCAACCCAATCGTACCTCAGAACGGTGCACCTGCGCCCATCACCCGTAACGACATTTGGAATATGCTGCCCATTGATGATTACGTGAAGACAGGCGAGGTGACCGGAGAGCAACTGCAAGAATGGCTGGAGAAAGAAGCACACAACGTGTTCGCACAGAATCCCACAGAAAGGTTCGGTGGGTGGTTCGTACGTTTCTCAGGCATGGAGGTCAGGCTCAACAGCAGCAGTGAGAGAGGGAGCAGGATTGAGTCGGTGGTCATCAACGGCGAACCGCTGGACCTCAACAGGAGCTATACCATCTCGGCCTGTACGCGCGAGGGTGATCCGGAGGATATGCTCTGCCGCATGAAAAATGTAAAAAATGTAGCATCAAAATCGTACACCATGCACGATGCAGTAATCGACTACCTGCGTGCGTTCTCACCTGTAGCTCCCAGGCTGGATGGAAGAGCCGTTGCCACTGATCTGGGCCCCTTTAACTTCTCAACCCTGCCGGGCACTGACTATCAGTTCAGGTAACAAACTGAAAGTAAAACAGATATCACTAATAAACATAAACAAAATGAAGACAAAACAAATTTTTATTGTGCTGATTTCTTCCATGCTGTTACTGGCAGCATGTAGCGAAACACAAAAGCCGCAAGAGCAGACCGAGACAGCCACGGAAAGAGCCGAAGAGAAAAAGACCGACTACCTGACGCTGACAAGCAACGTACAGCAGATACGTGCCATTGCACATGCAGCGCAGATCATGCAGAAAAATGATCTCTACAACTTCGGCAGGATGGAGGTGGTGATCTGCGGACAAACAGTGACGGAGCTGACAAACAGTGAGGTGATGGAGCCAATACTTAAAGCAATTGCCGAAGGTAATCTGGAGGTGAAAGCATGCGGGTTCTCCGTCAGCGGGCAGAAGGTGGATACCTCGCTGCTGCCACCGGAGATTGAGGTGGTGGACAACGGAATTGCTTATGCACTTGAAAAGCAACTTGCAGGTTATGAGGTGCTCGGCCTCTAAGCGCTGAACAGCATTTAGATTGATTTTAAAAGATACATTTTTTCTCTTTCACAGGGGAAATCATGTATCTTTTTGTATATGGGGACGTTTGACAGCATCCATTTTCAATCGCTTCTACTTATACCGCCTGTCATTCCTTTTTTTTTAACAGTACCTGCATCATATCTCGGCTTTTTTGTATAAGTTTGCACGTTAATAAACGATACTTTTTGAATATGGATTACGGTTTTTTCGATCTATTACGGCTTGTAGGCTCGCTGGCGTTGTTTCTATATGGGATGAAGATCATGAGTGAAGGCCTGCAAAAACTGGCAGGCAATAAGCTCAGAGGCATTTTGTCATCGATGACAAAAAACCGCATGATGGGCGTCTTAACCGGCATATTGATTACCGCCCTGGTCCAGTCCTCCTCGGCCACCACTGTGATGGTTGTCAGTTTTGTGAATGCTGGGTTGCTGAGCCTCATTCAATCCATCGGTGTGATCATGGGGGCCAATATCGGTACCACGGTGACAGCCTGGATGATCTCACTCTTCGGGTTCGGGAAATTCTCGATCAGCACGTTGTCCATACCGTTGATGGGTATCGCTCTTCCACTCATATTCTCCTCGAAGAGCAAGAACAAATCGCTGGGTGAATTCATTTTTGGATTTGCCTTTCTTTTTATGGGACTTGATTTTCTGAAGGGAGCCATGCCCGACCTGCAGAATAACCCCGAAGTGTTGTCTTTCGTGCAGAACTTCACCGGTATGGGGATTTTCTCCACGCTCTTTTTCCTGCTTATAGGCACCGTGTTGACCATCATCGTTCAGTCTTCCAGTGCCACGGTCGCCATCACGCTGATCATGGCTGTGCAGGGGTGGATCGATTTCCCGAGTGCTGCCGCGATGATCATGGGTGAAAACATCGGCACCACCATCACAGCCAACCTGGCGGCTATACCGGCGAACATATCTGCAAAAAGGACCGCCTTCGCCCATTTTATGTTTAATGTGCTGGGCGTGATCTGGATGCTGTTCCTCTTCAAGTTTTTTGTCAATATGGCTGACACGATTGTCTCGAACTTTGCCTCTACACATCCGTCGGGTATGGCATCATTCATCAAATCACTCACACCCGAACAATATAATCAGATCACCACACTCCCGAAGTCAGACCTCTCCCCAGCGCTGGCCTCATTGCAGGACACCTATTACAGCTACCAGTCTGCTACCTCTTACGGTCTGTCACTGTTTCATACACTGTTCAACATCTGTAATGTATTCATCATGATTTGGTTTGTCAGGTTGTATGAAAAGATCTGCTTCACCGTTATCAGGCCCAAGGGCGGAGATGAAGAGGATGAGGAGTTCATTCTTCAGTATATCTCCACAGGCATGGCCCCTACGAACGAGCTCTCCATCCTTCAGGCAGAGAAAGAGGTGGAGGTGTACGCCAATCGTGTAAGGAAAATGTTTGGCTTCGTGAAGAAAATGACCAACATGAAGCACACCGAGAAGAAGTTCCTTAAATTATACAAGCGAACAGAAAAGTATGAGGATATCTGCGATCAGATGGAGGTGGAGATAGGATCCTATCTGAGTAAGGTGGCAGAAGGAAGGCTCAGTAATCAGAGTAAAGAGCGGGTGCGTGATATCCTCCGTGCGGTGACGGAAATAGAAAGCATTGCCGATTCAGGCTGCAACATTGCCAGGCATTTAAACCGCAAGATGGAAGCAGACGTCGTTTTTGAAAAGAGTATCATCGCCAACATCAATTCAATGTACGCTTTGCTGGACAAGGCACATGAAAATATGCAGGCACTGCTCAAGAAACAGACCATCACCGAATCCGAGCTACTGGAGAGCAAGAATATAGAACATGAGATCAACGAGATGCGCAACAAGCTGAAACGCGAGAACGTGGAAAACCTCAATCAGAAGCTCTACTCATACCAGAATGGTGTCTTCTATATAGATATCATCTCTGAATGCGAACGGATGGGTGATTACATCATGAACGTGATAGAATCGATAGAGGTGAAGCATAACTGAACAAATCCTGCATCAACATGAACGACTGGAAAAAACGACTTGACATTGTCTACTCCACCAATCCCGATTACCATTTTCAGGAGGAGGGAGATGAGAACAGCAAAACAGTGCCCAGGGAGAAGCAGTTGCTGCGCATCAGCCTCGATAAGCGGAACCGCAGGGGGAAAGCAGTCACACTCATCACCGGATTTTCGGGGACGGATGATGATCTGCAGGAGCTGGGCAAGATGCTGAAGATGAAGTGCGGCGTGGGTGGGTCGGCCAAAGAGTGTGAGATTATTGTGCAGGGCGATCACCGCGAGAAAGTACTGGGTATTTTGCAAAAAGAGGGATATGCCAAAACACGTATTATCTGACAGACAATATGTCCATGTGATCAAAGCCTCCGCCGGTTCGGGAAAAACACACCATCTTACGGGTGAATACCTTCACCTGCTCTTCTCCAGACCAAATAACCACAGTCATATACTGGCAGTAACCTTCACCAACAAGGCGACCGATGAGATGAAATCGCGTATCGTGGAGGAGCTGTTCAGGCTGGCCTCGGGAATAGATTCCCCTTATCTGAAGGAATTGATGACTGATTTCTCCATAAGTGAATCCGCCGTACGTTCACAGGCAGGCTCCATCCTGGAGACAATCCTGCATGATTACTCCGCTTTTTCCATCAGCACCATCGATCGTTTCTTCCAGCGGACAATGCGTGCTTTCACCCGGGAGATGGGACTGGCCGGGGGATTCAATATTGAGGTGGATGAAACCTCCCTTCTGATGGAGACTATCGACCTGATGCTCTCCGAGCTGGACAGACCCGAAAACAAAACTCTCTCCGACTGGTTGCTCAAGTTTATGCAGGATCGCATTGAAGAGGGTAAAAGCTGGAAGATTAACCAGCAGGTGCAGGATCTCTCAAAGCAGCTGTTTAATGAGACCTACAAATCGTTGTCAGACGATGATTTCGCACTCATTCAGGATAAGACACATCTCGGGAACTACAAGCAGATGCTTGTGCGTATCGTGAAAAGCTATGAGCAAGAGGCGAAGATGATCGGTGTGAAAGCACTGAACCTGATGGAGCAGCACGGGCTGGCCTATGACGATTTCAAACATAAAAGAAATTCAGGGTTCATGCTTTTCGTGAAGCTCTCTAACGGAATCATTGAGAAGCCCTCCAATCGTCTGATCGGACTGACTGATAATGTAGAGCTGTGGATCAGCAGCAGGGAGAAAGAGAGTGCCATCCGTTCAGCCTACGCTGCAGGGTTGAATGATTGTGTGCATAGCATCATTCAGCTTTCTGACAATGACCGTGACTATCAGACAGCCAAACAGCTGCTACGCAACTTCTTCACCCTGGGCATCCTCAATGATATCAAGCTGCGGCTACGTAAGCTGCAACAGGATAACAACACCCTCTTCCTTTCGGATACCACGGAGCTGCTGAACGATATCATCTCAGGGACCGACTCACCTTTCATCTACGAGAAAACGGGTACATTGCTCACCAACTTCATGATCGACGAGTTTCAGGATACCTCACGAATGCAGTGGGATAACTTCAAACCACTGATTGAGGAGAGCCTGGCGTCGAACAACTTTAACCTGATTGTCGGTGATGTGAAACAGAGCATTTACCGTTTCCGTAATTCCGACTGGCGACTGCTTGAAGAGCAGGTGGAGAATGATTTACATTCTGAGAATATTCAGAAGCATCTGCTCAACACCAACTGGCGCAGTGATGCGAATATCATACAATTCTACAACGCTTTTTTCACGAAGGCAGCTACCATTTTACAGGACGATTTCGACAGAGCAATTGCGCAAACACCGGAAAGTGAAGCTGACCACAACAACAGACAAATCGCAGATGCCTATTCCGATGTATATCAGCATGTACCCAAAAAGAAAGACGAGAGCGGCGGACAGGTGAAAATCACCTTCCTCGAATGTGATAAGGGAGATGAGTGGAAGAGTGCGGTGCTCGAACAGCTGCCGCACGAAATAGAATCATTGCAGGATCAGGGGTTCGCCCTGAAAGATATCGCCATCGTGGTGAGGTGGAACCATGAGGCAACGGAGGTGGCAGAGACACTGCTCAACTACAGGGAGCAGCACCCTGAGTCGACCTACCGGTACGATATCATTTCCAATGAAGCACTTCTCATCGGAAATGCGCAGAGTGTGAAAGCGGTCATTGCGCTGATGCGCCATTTCCGTAATCCGAACGACAAGACACGCCTGATGATGGCGGTCTACGAATTTTACCGTTTCCACCGTAACATCTCTCCCGACGAGGCGCTGCAAAACTTTCGTGAAGAGGCTGCAGGTGATTTTCCCGATGAGATCAGATCACGCCTCAACGGGCTGAGCTCACTCCCGTTCTACGACATGGTTGAATCATTCTTCGCCCTGTCGGGAGATGCACTCGACCAGAAAGAGAACGCTCATGTACAGGCATTTCTTGATATCGCACTCCGGTTCAGTACGAAAGCATCATCCGACCTGAACGATTTCCTCGACTGGTGGGATGAGAAAGGGTACAAGAAAGCGCTCTTCTCACCCGACGACCAGGATGCCATCCGTCTTATCACCATTCACAAATCGAAGGGACTGGGCTTCGGTGCGGTCATCATGCCTTTCGCCAACTGGGAAGTGGATCACAAGGCAAACCACAACAACATCATCTGGTGCAAACCCAGTGTCGCACCCTTCGATGCGTTGAGCGTGGCGCCGCTGAAATATGGAAAAGGACTGGCCGATACCATCTTCAGGGACGATTACCTGGATGAGAAAAGATTCACCTATATAGACAACCTGAACCTGCTCTATGTTGCTTTTACCCGTACAAAGCACCGGTTGATTGCTTTCGCACCCCGGCCCGCCAAACCCGGAACCATCAGCACAATGGCCGATCTGTTGTGGCGTGGCATCACCGACGTCAGGGAGAGACAAAGCAACGACAACCTTTTAATTTCACTGGGCGATCATTTCACTGAAGGTGACAGCGAAAGCATTTTCGAATATGGCAAACCGGAGAAAAAGAAGGCTGACGCCGGTCAGCAGTCGGTAATCACCTGTCAAACAGGAAAATGGCAATCACTCCCCTTCAATAACCGCCTGAAGCTGCGTCTCAACTCCATCGGCTTCTTCACTGACGATGGCAGTCGTGATTATGGCACGCTAATGCATGATATCGTCAGCAGGGTGAAGTATGTCTCAGATATTCCGGCTGCTGTGGAGAGAAAAATCTCGGAAGGTGAGCTGAGTGAACTGGAGAGGGAAAAGACAATCAGTGTGCTGAATAATGTCCTCTCTCATCCCGATGTGACAGAATGGTACACCGACAAGTATACCATTCTCAATGAGGCACAGATGCTTCATCCCCGTTTCGGGTTCAGTCGCCCCGACAGGGTGATGATTGGCAACGACGAAGTGATTGTGGCCGATTATAAGTTCGGCGAGCTGGAAGATACGAAGTACATCCGTCAGGTAGAGCGTTACGTGAAGACGATAGAAGAGATGGGTTATACCCGTGTGAAGGGATTCGTTTTTTATGTGAGATCAGGGAAAACAGTGCCGGTGTAATGATAGCTCAAGCGCCTGATCGCCATTCATTCAACTTAACTCATTTTAACTTCAGCTTAACCAGCTTCCCATCCATCGCCGAAACATAGAGCTCACCACTCTCCGTGGGCAGGATCATATTTATCAGCCCGCCGGAAATCCGGTATTTCCAGAGAAAAGCACCGTCAGATGCACGGTAGGCGTAGATCAACCCTTTATCGGTAGGTGCGAAGACAACACCTTTCATCTCAACCACCGGAGTAGGTGTCAGTTCATAACCCATATCCTCACCCGAAGAGATCCATCTGATCCTCCTTTCGGGAATGGAGGCATCGATGGCAAGCAGTTCACCATCCATTGTCTTGGCGTAAACGGTATTGCCATCTTCCGATATACCGATAGATTCACGCACCCTGTTTTCCGGATCATTGTATCGCCAGATCACATCGCCCGACTTTTCGTCCAGTACCGTCATATATCTGTCAGGAGATGCGAGATAGATACGTCCGTGAGCAGCCACAGGCACCACCTGTGCCGGGGAGAGCATGCGGTTTGCATGCCCGTTGTGCCATATCCACCGTGATCGCCCCGTTGCTGTGTCGAGCGCGTAAAAACGGTTACCCCAGCTTCCGAAGAATAACATCCCCTCTTTCACGAGGGGACGGGTCACCACAAAATTCATCACGCTGTCAAAATCCCACTGAAGTTTACCTGTATTCATATCCCACGCACGGCAATGGCCGTCACCACCGGCAATGAACACGCTGTTGCCTGCGCATACGGGTGAGGAGACCACCGCTTTCCCGTTGCTCAGCTTCAACAGCTCTTTCCCGTCTTCAGCGTTTAAACCGTAGAGGTAGGAATCGGACGATGCCACCCACACCTTCTCATGGCAGACCGTTGGTGTGGAATAGATCTTGCCATCTGTTTTATGGGTCCAGAGGGTGCTGCCGTCATCTGCTTTCACCGCTTTGACCTCACCGGAGGTGTTGGTATAAACAAGCCGGTCGTTGTGCAGGTACATCCCGCCTCCCATGTCACTCTTCTCCTGCAGGCTCCACACCTCCTCCACATAGGGATGGTGCTGGTTGAGCGCATAGTCGGGACGAGGCGGGTTGTTCTCCCACGCAGGGCGTTCTTTTGTTGAATAGCTGAGCCACGGTGATGATGTTTCGCCCGAAACGAGACGCTCCCGCAGGGTGATCGAATCTCTGTCCACCGTGATGATGTTATATCCGCCGGAAGCATCTTCCGCCCTCAGGTTGGAGCGGCACATCGCACCGTTCACACCCTCGAAGTTCATCTTTTTGTTATTATGCCCATGTCCGCAAAGCATCAGCTGCACATTGTAGGGTTTGAGTGCATCCATCACCTCAAACCAGTTGTTCAGTCCGCTGTCCATCGGGTAATGGTTCACATAGATAATGGGCATACCGGTGTCAGTGTGCTCCAGTTCTTCAAAAAACCAGGTGAGGTTCTCCCGCGGTATCTGCCCCGGACCCATGCGCATATTGGGTCCCGATGCCAGACCGATAAACCTGTATCCCCGGTATTCAAAACCAAACGTCTCATTGCCGAACACCCTCAGGAAATCGTTCGTTCCACTTTCCGACCAGTTGGAATCATGGTTCCCCGGAAGCACATGCCAGGGAACGGCCAGTTCATCGAGCAGGCATCGGGCCGTACGCAGCTCATCATAGGAGCCGAACTCCGTCACATCACCCGACACAATGACAAAAGCGATATCGGGAAGCAAGTTGATATCTCTCACCGTACGAAACAGATCCTCGTCGTTGTCCGGGTTGCCGATATGCGAATCTGTAATCAGCGCGAAGCTGAACGGTTCCTGCAGCTGTGCAAAAGCAGAAAAACCGATCAAGATTGCCAGGAGAAAGAGTATCCGCTTCTTCATACCTCTGGGTTCTGAGTTCTGAGTAGTTAATTCTGGGTATTAAAAAACTCATTGAAGTAGAGCATCTGATACTTCACCGCGTTGCTCCAGTACGGTCCGTTGTGTGCGCCCGGGCGGGAGATGAAATCGTGCGGTATGTTGCGGTAGCGCAGCTCATCGTGCAGTCGTTTGTTTACATGATAAAAGAAATCCTCCGTGCCGCAATCGACGATGATCTTCAAAGCATCGGGTGTCAGAAGATGGAGTTGACCCATCACGCTGTATGCCTCCCAGTTCTCCGGCTGCTCGCTCTGCTGCCCCAGACGTTTTGACATCTCCCAGCTGTATGGAAAAGGACGTATGTCCACTCCCCCGCTCATGCTTCCGCAGGCACCGAACACCTCCTGATTGCGGAAAGCCAGATACAATCCGCCGTGGCCACCCATGCTCAGACCGGTGATGGCACGTCCCTCACGCGAGGCTACCGTTTTGTATTGCTTATCCACCCAGGCGGTCAGCTCCTTTGAGACGAAGGTCTCATACTGATAGGTTGAATCGACAGGGCTATCCCAGTACCAGCTGCTGAAACCACCATCGGGACATACGATCATCATTCCGTACTGATCGGCCAGCTCCTTGATATGTGGTGCATCCTTAATCCAGCCATCGTAACGTCCGCTGTAGCCATGCAGCAGATAGAGCACGGGGTGTGCAGCCTGTGCTTCATATGATTGTGGCTTGATAACGACCGCTTTGATGTTTTTATTCATCTTTTCGCTAAACACACTCACCGTGTCTACCGTTGCTGAGAATACACCGAGGGTGCACAAAGCAAGTATAAGGAAACTGATAGAAAAACGTTTCATCCTGATATTTTTTAAGTGATTATATCCTCAAAGATACAAAAAACATAAAAAAACAGAGAATTATCTGTGCATAGTTATCTGATGCAAGCATGATCTGACTGGAAGCGCCTGATCGTTCCATTTACCCATGCAACAAATCTGCAGACAAAAACGTTTAAGAAAAAGTAAATCACATTTAATAACAAAATATTTATGGATATTCAATTCAGAATAAACGACAAAAACCAGGGCAGCTTTTTTATTGAGAAAGAGGGGCGGCAGATTGCCGAGCTCGATTTTGAAGTGAAGGACAACCTCCTCAACGCATATCATACCGGTGTACGCCCCGAGCTGGAAGGACAGGGGATCGCAGCTAGATTGTTTAATGAAATGGTCAATTACTCCCGTGAAAAAAAATATCAGGTAATTCCATCCTGTTCCTATATCCTTGTCAAGTTCAGAAGACACCCCGATGAATACAGCGATCTCTGGTATCGTTCTGAGGATGAACCTACAGGAGAAGCATGCGGCGTTAAACCAAAAGGAAGTTAGCGAGTCCAACGGCTGTTTGGCAACTCTTCTTTAAATTTGGACTATGGAAATGAACATCGAAACAATCAGCGCCATTGCACTTGGCATCGGATTAAGTGCCAGCACCGGATTCAGGGTTTTCATCCCGCTGCTGGTGGCAGGGATCGCCTCCCGTTTCGGATTGCTGCCTCTGGGTGAGAGCTTCGAATGGATGGGATCTGTTCCCGCACTCATCAGTTTCGGTGTGGCTGCCGTGGTGGAAGTGCTGGCCTATTACATCCCCCTTGTAGACAATCTGCTGGATAGCATCGCCACGCCACTCTCCGTCGGCGCCGGCACACTGCTGATGACCTCCGTTTTTCCCGCTGAGAATGAATGGATCAGATGGATCATGGGGTTTGTGGTGGGTGGAGGTGCTGCGGCCACTATACAGAGTGGAAGTGCATTCACACGGCTCCTCTCTACCGGCTTCACCGCGGGAACAGGCAACCCGGTTGTTTCTACCGGTGAAGGCGTGGCAGCCACAGGGTTCTCCGTCATGTCACTTTTCACTCCCATCCTGGTAGCGGTACTGCTGGTTATTCTGATGATTCTGCTGTTGCGCTTTGCCTATCGGCGCATGGTGAAGAGAAGGGAGAAAGAGCTTACC
>JAAYGM010000116.1 GCA_012727735.1 Bacteroidales bacterium
ACGCCGGATGAGAGAATCAGTGAAATTGCCCGGATTCTGAGCGGCGCTGAGATCTCCGTACAAGCTGTGGAGAATGCGCGGGTCATGCTGGGATTATAAAGAAATAATAAAAAAATATGAAGGAAAAAGAGATGATTTTTGGCATCCGTGCCGTGATTGAAGCGATAGAAGCAGGTAAGGATATTGATAAGGTGATGGTCAAGCGGGAGCTGTCGGGTGACCTGTTTATGGAACTCTTGCAGCTGCTCCGCACCTATGAGATCCCGATGCAGAAGGTGCCTGTGGAACGTATCGACCGTTTCACACGGAAGAACCATCAGGGTGTGATCGCTTTCACATCTGCCGTCACTTACCAGAGACTGGAAAATATTGTACCGATGCTCTATGAGGAGGGTAAGACGCCGTTTATTCTCGTCTTGGACGGGTTGACCGATGTGCGCAATTTCGGAGCTATCGCCCGTACCTGTGAGGTGGCGGGGGTAGATGCGATCGTAATCCCCGAACGGGGAAGTGTTACGGTGAACGCCGATGCCATCAAGACCTCTGCCGGTGCACTGCACACCATCCCTGTCTGTCGTGAGCAGAGCCTGAAAGAAGCAATCGTCTTCCTCAGGAACAGCGGGATAAAGGTGGTGGCAGCCACGGAGAAGGCAGCCAGCTATTATACCGAATCAGATTTCACCGTGCCGGTAGCCATTGTAATGGGTGCAGAGGATATGGGTGTTGCTGCCGACAATCTGCGCGTGAGCGATGAACTGGTGCGGATACCACAGACTGGAACTATCCAGTCGCTCAACGTTTCTGTAGCGGCAGGTGTGCTCATTTACGAGGTGGTAAGGCAGAGAGGGGTGAGAATATAATTAAGAATAAACAATCCAGCTGAAAGTCGATTGCTTATTGCTTATCGCCTACTGCTGAAAACAATAAAAACAAATCACAATGATCAAAAAAGAAATTACAACAAAAAATGCACCCGCAGCGATCGGTCCTTACAGCCAGGCTGTAGAGGCAAACGGGATGCTCTTCTTATCGGGGATGCTGCCCATCGATCCGGCAACAGCTGATTTGGTTGCCGGAGGTATTAAAGAGCAGACAACCCAGATCTTCTCCAATATCAGGGCGGTGCTTACTGCGGCAGGAATTAGCATGGAAAATATAGTCAAAACAACCGTATTTCTGGATGATATGTCTCTTTTCGGAGGAATGAATGAAGTGTATGCCGCACAGTTCAGCGGTATCTTCCCAGCCCGTTCTGCATTTGCCGTGCAGACACTACCCAAAAATGCACTGGTTGAAATAGAGGTGATTGCTGTAAGATAGGATCATAGTATATGAAAACAGTTGGAAATATTATCTGGGTAGTCTTCGGCGGTGTATTTATTGCCATCGAGTACGTGTTGGCGAGTGTGGCCCTGATGATTACTATTGTCGGTATTCCTTTCGGTATTCAGTCATTAAAGATGGCAGAGCTGGCATTATGGCCTTTCGGCAAGAAGGTGGTACACAAAGGATCTTCCTCCGGATGCATCTCTCTATTGATGAACGTGATCTGGTTTTTTGTGGGAGGCCTGCCCATCTTGCTTACACATCTGCTTTTCGGCCTTCTTTTTTATATCACTATCATCGGTATCCCTTTTGGTAACCAGCATTTTAAACTGATGAAACTGGCATTCACTCCTTTTGGCAAGGTGATCGTGAACAGCGGCGCCTGATGGAGCCACTCTTAATCAGTCACTGAGGGGAGATTCTCTTCATCATCATCCTCTTCTGCAGCCGGTTCCTTTTTTACCACAAAAGCACTTATCTCCCACAGTGCGTAGAGAGGTACCGTGACCACAAACAGAGAGAACGGATCTCCTGAGGGAGTGATGAATGCTGCCAGCAGTAGTGCTCCCACCACGGCGTGACGGCGGTATTTTCTGAAAAAGGGCCTATAAATCAGTCCCAGGCTGGAGAGTAGCCAGAATACCAGAGGCAGTTCAAAGACCAGTCCCATGATTAGGATGAGGGTATAGAAGTTACTCATGTAGGAGTCGAGTGAGATCATGTTTTCGATGGACGCACTCAGTTCAAACGTGATGAGGAACCGGAAAATCAGAGGGAACACAACGAAGTAACCTACCAGACATCCAATCACGAACATGATACCACCGAAAGCAAAGGCGGACTTCACACCTCTGGCTTCGTTCTCATAGAGTGCCGGACTGATGAATCTCCACAATTCAAACAATATATAAGGAATCGTGCATAGTACGCCGAATGAAAAAGAGGTGGAGATATAGGTCATGAACTGCGTGGTCATATTGATATTGAGTATCTCAACATCAAATGAATCGGCCGAGAAATCAGGAAGGAAAGGGATAAATTCCCCCGCTTTCTCAAAAAAGCGATAGGTGATAAAATCTGAAGAACGGGCAGCAAGAATAATAGAATCGAAGATATGCGGGATAAGGATAAATCCCAATATCGAAAAAGTGAGAATAGCAATAAAAGTACGAATAATCGTCCATCGGAATTCCTCCAGATGATCCCAAAAGGACATTTCTTTCTCTGCCATTTAAATCCTGATCTATAGAAGATTATAATTCCCGAAAACAACCTATGAAGAGCAGGTTGTGATCGAGAATGGGAAAGTTTTAAAGTAACATAGGGGTATCTTTTTAAAGATACGCGGTCGTTTTGTTACTTGTTACCGGTTGTTGAATTATTGTCAGTAGAATCGGTCTTGATGTCTTCTTCAATATCATGAAGACCTTTCTTGAAGCTGTTGATCCCTTTTCCCAATCCCTTCATGAATTCAGGGATTTTTCTTCCGCCGAAGAGGATAAGAACCGCCAAAACTATGATGGGTATTTCCCAGCCGTTTAAGTTAATAAGAAGTGGATTCATACGTGTAATTTGTTTGGATGTTATAATGCTATGCACATATGTTGCAAATGTATGATTAATTTGCCGAAGTAGCTAAGAATTTTAAGATAAAGTTTTGTAAAACGATTGCTGCTAATCAGCAAAAGTTAGTTCCGGATTAATAAATCCATATATATGGGCAGGTGGTCACTGAAGCCTCCCAAATAACGCGGACCTGTGTTCGTTCTGTATGGTTTTTTACCAAAATAGCGTTTATCCTCCTCCAGCAGGAACGCTGTCCTGAAGATATGCGCCTTTTTCTCTTTCACCTGAACTGGGCTTTTTTCCATCAGTAGGTTGCCGGTTACAATAAACTGATCGAGCACCTCCCATTTACCCTGGTATTTGTAGGTGCCGTATTCCCCTTCACGGGCTGAGTGGTAGAATAGATTATAGAGTTCATCGCTCCTGAGTCTGCTTTGAATACTCCCGGCATTGAGTGTCCTGCGCAGGCTCTTGTTGTCAGGGTGATCATTGAAATCTCCCATAATGATGATATTGGCATTCTCCCGCCGCATTAGCAGGCTATCTGTTTTTGATCGCAAGAGTGCCGCTGCCTCTATCCGTGAGCGTTCTGACACGCGTTTCCCGTCGCTGCGCGAAGGGAAATGACAAAGAAACAGGTCGAGTGTGTCGCCGCTGATGATCTCTCCGACAACATGCAGCAGGTTGCGGGTTGCCCTTCTCCTTCTGCCGCTGAGTTTGATTTCATATTCGGTGGTGTCAAGTAATCTGAACTGATCCCGCTGATAGAGCAAAGCTACATCTATGCCTCTCTCATCGGGTGAACGGGTGATGATATACTCATATTCCTGCACCCTCAACGGAGAGCGTTTTGTCAGATCGTAGAGAACACTGTCGTTCTCTACTTCGCAGAGTCCAACCAGCGCGGGTGAACGCATACCACCCAAGGCGGTGATTACCCGGGTGATATTGCGTAGCTTTTCCCGGTACTTCCATGGCGTCCAGCGCATATAGCCATCCGGCAGGAAGTCGTCATCGTTCTTGAGTGAATCATCTTTTGTGTCAAACAGGTTCTCCACATTGTAGAACATAATGCGGAAATCGTTCTGGCAAAAGAGAGCAGACTTGCCGATGAACAAAAAAAGCAATATGACAACCAGGCAGCGCATCGTTTCCCATTGATCAGACTGCTTCCACTATCTTAACAAGATAGTCCCAGAACTTCCCCACCGAAGAGATCTTCATCTTTTCGTCGGGTGAGTGTACATCTGTCATGTCCGGCCCGATAGAGATCATATCGAGATTGGGATATTTTTCAAGGAAGAGGCCGCACTCCAGGCCTGCATGGATCGCTTTCACCTTCGCTTTTTTATTGTAAAGTGCTTTGTAGACATCCTCCGCCAATTTAAGGATTGAAGAGTCGGGATTGGGCTTCCATCCCGGATAACCCTCGCTGTGAGTTACCTTCGCTCCGGCCAGATTGAAGAGCGATGAAACCATATTCACCACATAATCCTTCTGTGACTCCACGGAGCTGCGCTGGCTGGTTCCCACCTCTATCAGATGATTATCGATCATTTTCACCGATGCCAGGTTCGTGGAGGTCTCTACCAGTCCGTGTATATCTCTGCTCATGCCGATGACCCCGTGAGGACAGGCGTACAAGGCAAGGATCAGTTTCTCCGCAGCCTTCCTGTTGATCACCGTCGAGGGTATCTGCACCGATTCCAGGTGGATGTCAAGATTGGGCTCCGTTTGTCTGTACTCCTCCTGCACGTCTGCCAGGAATGTGTTTAATTTCACTCTGATATCCTCCTTGTATCTCTCTTTTACGCCAAGAATTGCATGCGCTTCACGGGGTATGGCGTTGTGCAGGTTGCCTCCGCCTATTTCAGAGAGGATCAGATCATACTTTTTTCGCATCAGGGAGTGCAGGAAGCGGGTGAGTATTTTGTTGGCATTGCCGAGTCCACTATCTATGTCACTTCCTGAATGTCCTCCACGAAGCCCTTTCACTTCTACCCTGAACCAGAAATATTTCTTGGGTGCCTCTTTCTCCTTATACTTGAAATAGGCTCTGGTTCCTTTTCCACCGGCACAACCAATATATACCTCACCTTCCTCCTCTGTATCCAGATTGATAAGGATGTTGCCGGAAAGAAAATCTTTTTCGAGTGAGTAGGCACCTGTGAGTCCCGTCTCTTCATCTACCGTGAAGAGTGCTTCAATCTTGCCGTGGGCAATGTCATCTGCCGCCAGCAGTGAGAGCTGTGCCGCTACACCTATTCCATTGTCAGCGCCAAGGGTGGTACCGTTGGCTTTGATCCAGTCTCCTTCAATAATGGTCTCAATGGGGTCATTGTCAAAATCGTGCGTTACATCAGCGTTTTTCTCACACACCATGTCGACATGTGCTTGCAGGATAACTGTTGGTGCATCCTCCCTGCCTTTGGTGGCCGGCTTGGTGATAAGGATGTTTCCTGCTTTGTCCTGTTTTGCCTCCAGATTGTGTTGTTTGGCAAAATCGAGCAGGTAGGCAAGAATCCTCTGCTCTTTTTTAGATGGTCTCGGGATTTGTGTAATATCGTAGAAATAACCCCAGATTGCGGACGGTTGTAGCTCTTTTATTGTCATATTCTCTTTTTTGTTAGTTTTGTAGCTGCTAAAAATACAAGAAAAAAAGCGCCCGGACAAAATATTTAGTATCTTTAAAGAGAAAAATTCTTTTATAATTGGCTATTTAGACTATCTTTGCGACGTAAAAATTGAACATTATGTTAAAAATGCTGCTTCTGGGTATCGTTATCTTGTTCATCGCCATTTTGTTGATGGGAGTACGCGTCTTTTTCACCAGAAAGGGTGAATTCGCCAGTATCCATATCGGAGAATGTAAAGCATTGCAGGATAGGGGTATTCAATGTGCCACATCACAGGATGCTGAAATGAACAGTAGAGAGAATCCGATAGAGAAATTATTGAAATCAGAAAATTTATAAATACCCTTAAAATGAAGAATTCTACTCCTTACATCGTCAGCGGAGTGTTGGCGGTTGCACTAATTATTCTTTACATCTTACATTTCACCTCCAACTCATCTGTTAATGGGACCTCAGGGAGAGATCTTTCCGTCTTGCTGAACGATTCTTCTGTCACCTTGCCCATCGCCTATGTGAACGTGGATTCGCTGTTGTTTAATTACAATTTCGCCAAAGACCTGAATGAATCATTGCTGAGAAAAGAAGAGAGCACACGTGCCACGCTGAATCAGAGAGAGAATCAGATCAATTCAGCTGCACAGGAGTTTGAGCGCAAATTGCGCAACAACGCTTTCCTTAGTCAGGAGAGAGCACAACAGGAGCAGGAGCGTATCGTGCAAATGAACCAGGAGTATCAGCAACTGGCTGAACGATTGACACAGGAGTTCATGCTGGAACAGGAGAAAATGAATATCCAGATGGAGGATACCATTAAATCCAGGATGATAGAATTTAATAAGAACAAGAACTACGAGATTATTTTCAGCAACAGAACAACAAGTACTGTTCTTTACGCCGATAAGAAATATGACATTACCAACGACGTGGTTGAGTTCCTGAACAGTAAATATGGACCGGTAACGGCTACATCGTCTGCTGAAGAGAAGAAATAGCCCGCATCAGCATACTTATAACGATAAGGTTCTTTGGAAAAAGAACCTTATTTTTTACCCGTTAACTGTTTCCCATGAAACATTGGAAACCCTATACCGAACGACAGAAGCCTGAGTACAATCGCATTGCTCTTCCTGCGGAGGTGAATGCGGAGGTGATTGTTGTGATTCCCTGCTTCAATGAACCCGCTCTTTTTGACACCCTGCACAGTCTGCGTGCCACTGTGCGGCCGAACGTAAATCTGCTGACTGTGATTGTTTTTAATTCGGGTGAACAATCCGATGAAAAGGGTGTGCTGCAAAACCGGCTCTCTTACGAACAGACCCTCCTTTTCGCGGAAAAGTATAATGAGCCCGGGTTCCATTTTTTTTCCCTGTTGTTTGAGCGATTACCGAGAAAGCATGCGGGTGTGGGGCTGGCACGTAAAATTGGGATGGATCTTGCAGTGACTCATTTTCTGCACAATAATAACCCCGGCGGGATTATCATATCTCTGGATGCCGACTGCACCGTATCGGATCATTTCCTTGATTCCATCTATAACGCTTTTTCAGCCGATAACAGTTTGAACGTTACCTTGCATAATTTCTTCCATCGGGTGGAGATGGATGACCTGCTTCCCGTGCATGCTGTGAGACAATATGAGGATTATATCCGCTATTACCGGGAGATGCTGAGGCAGACCGGTTTCCCCTACTATTACCACACCATCGGGTCTGCCTTTGCCGTTGCTGCCGATGCTTATGTGCGTGTGGGAGGGATGGGACGCCAGCAGGGTGGGGAAGACTTCTATTTCCTGCAGAAAGTGTTTGCACTGGGAAATGTGAAAGAACTGAATGATACCTTTGTCTATCCTATGGCCCGTCTCTCCCAACGGGTACCTTTTGGTACGGGGCCTGCATTGCAGAAAATAATGGAGGAGCCGGACGGGATCATGAGGGTCTATTCCAGAAAATCATTTTATGAATTAAAACGCCTCTTCGGAATGAAGGATTCTTTTTTCGGGATGAAGAGTGAGGATGTGAACGTCATGATCACTGAACTGGACAGCTCATTGGTTGACTTTCTGCAAATGACCGGTTTCATTGATGAGGTAGCCGATTGCAACAGGAACAGTGCTTCATTGGCTACGTTTCAGAAGCGCTTTTTTCAGCATTTTAACGCGTTCAGAATTATCAAATATCTCAACTATTCACATCCTGATCCTTTTCTTTATGAAAAAATATCCAATGTTGTTGACAAATGTTGAAATTCGTTTTGGATAATAGCACGTTATTTTATAATTTTGTGATCAAAATGTAAGGGTTTACTTTCTTTATTCTAAAACAGTGGTGTTATGATGTCTATCAATGTTGTTGAAATAATCAGTGCTTTTCTGGTCTTGTTTGCTATTATTGATGTAACGGGATCAGTACCTATTTTTCTGAATCTGCGAAGTCAGAATAAAACGATTCATCCGGAGAAGGCAGCATCTTATTCATTATTTATACTTGTTGGTTTCCTGTTCGTCGGAGAATGGATACTGAAGCTCTTTCAGCTGGATATCTCCGCTTTTGCTGTTGCCGGAGCTTTTGTCCTCCTGATTCTTTCCATTGAAATGATCTTTGGTGTGGAGATATTCAAGAACGACAGTACCAGCACAGACAACTCCTCCACCCTGTTCCCGGTGGTGTTCCCCCTGATTGCCGGTCCTGGAAGTTTTACCACTCTGCTCTCCATGAGGGCAGAGTATCACACACTCAACATCATTATTGCAGTGGTTTTAAATCTGATCATCGTCTATCTTGTTTTGAGATATTTAGATTTGGTGAAAAAACTGTTGGGGGAAAGTGGCGCCTATATTCTGCGTAAATTTTTCGGAGTAATCCTGATGGCAATTGCGGTGAAGCTGCTCACCTCAAATCTGAGTGTTCTCATTGCATCAGTAAATGGGTCAGCTTTATAGTTCCTATGAATACAACGGTTGTTATGTTTCTTTTCATTATTAACATTTAACCTAACTTTCTATCTCCGGACGATCTCTTTTACAAAAAAATATGTATATTTGTAAGCGAATATTTCAGCCATTTGTTTACAGGTATCGGCTTATATTATAATCACATAGCTTAGAACAAAATTATTTTATTATAAAATTCAACAACATGAGAATTGTAAGTATTTTAGGACGGGAAGTATTGGATTCAAGAGGTAATCCTACCGTTGAAGTAGATGTAGTAACAGAGTCAGGTGCTTTTGGCCGTGCAGCTGTTCCATCGGGTGCTTCCACAGGTGAGAACGAAGCGCTGGAGCTTCGCGACGGAGATAAAGGTCGTTACCTTGGTAAAGGTGTATTGAAAGCAGTGACCAACATCAACGATGTGATTGCACCTGCTTTATTGGGGATGAATGTGCTTGAACAGACTCAGATCGATGGCAAAATGATCGAACTCGATGGTACGAAGACAAAATCGAACCTCGGAGCAAATGCTCTTCTTGGCGTGTCACTGGCTGTTGCCAAAGCGGCTGCAAACTATCTGGGACTGCCTCTTTATCGCTATATCGGCGGTACCAACACATATGTGCTGCCTGTACCAATGATGAACATCATCAATGGAGGTTCACACTCAGACGCTCCTATCGCGTTTCAGGAATTCATGATTCGTCCCGTGGGTGCCAACTCTTTCAGTGAAGGCTTGCGCATGGGCGCTGAAGTATTTCACTCACTGAAGAAAGTACTTCACGACAGAGGGTTGAGCACAGCTGTTGGTGATGAAGGCGGATTCGCCCCCAATCTTGCAGGTGGAACCGAGGACGCACTTGAAGCAATACTTACCGCGGTGAAGAATGCAGGTTACGAGCCGGGAAAAGATGTGATGATCGGCCTCGACTGCGCTGCTTCTGAGTTCTACAAAGATGGTGTATACGATTACTCTTTGTTTGAAGGTGCCACAGGTAAAAAGCGTTCACGTCAGGAGCAGGTTGACTATCTGGCTGAGCTGATCTCCAAATATCCGATTGATTCAATCGAGGATGGTATGGATGAAGCTGACTGGGAGGGATGGAAGCTGCTTACCGATAAGATTGGTGACAAATGCCAGCTGGTAGGTGATGACCTGTTCGTGACCAATGTCGATTTCCTTGAAAAGGGGATCAAAATGGGATGCGCCAACTCGATCCTGATCAAGGTGAACCAGATTGGAACACTCACCGAAACGCTGAACGCAATTGAGATGGCTCACAGAAACGGCTACACCAGTGTAACCTCACACCGTTCAGGTGAGACGGAAGATGCGACTATCGCCGATATCTCTGTAGCCACCAACGCCGGACAGATCAAGACCGGTTCACTGAGCCGCTCCGACCGTATGGCCAAGTACAACCAGTTGCTCCGCATTGAGGAGGAGTTGGGTGGTAGAGCTGTCTATGGATACAAGAAAATCAAATAAGCTGATATTTCAGCTTTTACTGAAAAGCCACCCTTCCGGGTGGTTTTTTTTGTGCCTGTTTAATTACTAACGATAAACAAAAACATGTAACCATTTGATTCCATCGTTTTAGATAATTAAAGGTGTGCCCAGATATCAATTAATAAATTGACGGAATTTATACAAAACAATAGCATCACTATGTGAAGTGGACTCATTATTGTGAATTATTTTCAGATTTGTGAACCTTATTTTGTTAATAGATGTTTTATTATATGTGTAAGTTATTTAACAGTTAGTTAATCATTTAAACATTTAACTCCATGCAATTAAAACATTTTTTTATTAGTATGATGATTGGTGGTATGCTAATTTCATGCGGTGGTAACAAGTCTTCGGAAGATGATGAAAGCGCTTCTACGGGTATCTCAGAAACTATTGGAGGGCTAAGAAATCTTAATAAGGCGGCGGACGCTGCTAAAGACTGGGAGAAGACTCAGGAGAAGCTGGTGACAAAGACCCCACTTACAAATGACGAGATTAAAGCAGTGTTTCCTGAGACGCTGGCAGGTATGAAACGTAGTAGTTTCACCGTGGGTGAGTCGCAGATGATGGGTGTGAATAGTGGACAGGCTAGCTACAGCGATGGTGAGGGAAAGAGTGTTGAGGTCTCGGTTATGGATGGTGCCGGTGAAACTGGTGCCGCCATGGTGGCTATGTACGTAATGACCCTATCTGTCGATACTGAACAGCAGACAGAAACTGGTTACACGAAAACTACAAAATTTAATGGAAATCGAGCTACTGTGTCGGAGAACAAACAAGATGACTGGGTCAATTCTGAAATTACCACCCTTGTGTCTGATCGCTATATTGTTTCTCTTGATGCTTCTGGTATGAGTCTCAAAGAGCTTGAAAAAGTGTTTGATGAACTTAATCTTAATAGTTTGAAGTAATCGGAGTGGGACTTACTGCAAACGTAGTCTATACCAAGTCTATACCAAGTGCCTATTAATCCTTTTAAATATGAGGAGTGTACGGGGTCAAAGAGAAATCCTCTATAACAGTTTGTCGTAAAGCTTGTTATAGAGGATTTAAAGTACCCAGAGCCGGGATCGAACCGGCATGGAAGTGAATCCACTGGTGTTTGAGACCAGCGCGTCTACCAATTCCGCCATCTGGGCATTGTAGAAAAGTGAGTGCAAAAGTAAGCAAAATTTCGGGATTACACATATTAACGCTCATTTTTTTATCTAATTCATCCCCTTTTTCTCACAGGATTCTCTATAGTTTTGTATCTTTAAGGGTAAAAACATGGAGGGGTAAAACAAATTGTCACACGAAGATGTTATTCATATAGCGTCAATCTTGAAAAATGAATGTTTGGAAACGAAATACATATCACTTTTATAATCATATACAATCTTAGTAATGAGAAACAATAATAATTATTGCGTAATTATGAGTGGCGGTGTGGGAAGCCGCTTCTGGCCCTTTAGTAAGGAGGATAAACCCAAACAGTTTCTTGATTTTTTTGGTACAGGACGATCATTGCTGCAAAGTACCTACGATCGGTTCAGTAAAATTGTGCCTCCGGAAAATATCTATATCGTTACCAACGATATCTATGCTGAAATGACAAGAGCACAGCTGCCCGAGTTAAAGGAGAATCAGCTTTTACTGGAACCGTTGAGAAGGAACACCGCCCCTGCCATTGCCTTTGCATCATTCAGGATAAGGGCTGTCAATCCGCATGCCAATATTATCGTGGCTCCCTCCGATCATCTGATCATGAATGAGGATCAGTTTGCCAATGATATAAAAAAGGGATTGGCGTTCGTGGCCGAAAACCCGGTGCTGCTTACCCTGGGTATTATGCCCGGCAGGCCTGAGACAGGATATGGTTACATCCAGGTGGAGGAAAGTTCCACGGATGGCATCCAGAAAGTGAAAGCCTTTACCGAGAAACCCAACCTTGAGCTGGCCAGGAAATTTGTAGAGAGTGGTGAGTTCATGTGGAACTCCGGTATTTTCCTGTGGAATGTGAATAGTATTATCGATGCATTCAGAAAGTACCTTCCCGATATCATTCAGAAATTCAACGAGGGGAAAGAACTGTTCAACACACCTCAGGAGAAGCAGTTCGTGGATGTAAGCTTCCCTTTCTGTCCAAATATATCCATCGATTACGGGGTACTGGAAAAGGCCGATAACGTTTATGTAAATATCTCCAACTTCGGATGGAGTGATCTGGGGACATGGGGTTCACTGCACGAGATATCTCATTGTGATGAGAACAACAATGCCAGTCTGAACTGTAAGGCAATGTTTATTGAAAGCAACGACAATGTAGTAGCCATGAGTGAAGACAAGCTGGTTGTTTTACAGGGGCTCGACGATTATATCGTGGCGGAGTCTGATAATGTCCTGCTTATTTGCAGGAAAAGTGAGGAGCAGCGTATCAAACATTTCGTGACGGATGTGAAATTCCGTTACGGTGACGAATATATTTAAAGGGAGGGTTACTCTTCCTCCAACATTGATTGAGAGAGGAGACGAACCTCTGCAATTTTTGCCGTCATGCTGTTGGGTGTGGCGGCAATTTTTATTGTAAGGGTCTCTTCACCGGTCAATGTATCAGGAATAGGTATGTGTAGCACCTGAAGATTCATCCCTTTACCACCAGTCAGTGAGAGTGATTTCACCGGTTCCTCATTGATCAGAATATCAAAGATGCGTGACGGGTCCCCATTAAAGTAGGAGAGATAGAGAAAACGTGCTTTGCGCGCACTGTTTTTCAGTTCATAGCTGAACCAACCGCTTGCTTCACGCCAATGGGTATCTTCAATGATGCCCGTATGTGACTTTTCTGTTTTAATAAAGTGATCCGACTCCGGTTGTTGTTCACCGCATACCACCCTGTCCTCAGTGAACTCATCCAGTTTCAATCGTCCAACCTCTGCTATTTCCATCCTGAGGCGGATCTCTTCTGCTTCCTCCACCGTCGCCTGAGGCCAGTAGATGATATAGCGCGATTCGTGCAGGCTGAAGAAGGGTGTCAGCTCCATTCCTGTGTCAAACTGTGTTGGATAGAGGTTCGATAAACGAAATGTGAGCGGTTTTCCTGCTACCGGGGTGACAAAAGAAGCCATCTCATCGGGGTTGCCCACTACTATGGGCATCCTGTTCAGCGGGATCTGAGTGCCGTGTGCAATATGACCACCTCTGCTGTCATCGGCAAACAGACCGGTCATATCTTCCGTGCCTGTCGCGGCGGCTAGTACCAGCGGCCCGTATGCGAATGAGTAATGATTTGATTTGTCGGGGAGCTGCTCAGCCCTGATGCTCATCGGCAATTCCATCACCACGCGGTCTCCTTTCTTCCATCGTCTGCTGATGGGGATATAACCGTTGATTTGCTCTACCGGAAACGCTTTCCCGTTCACTGTGATCTTCACCTCTCCCTCTGCAACCCATTCCGGATGGCGTAGTTGCAGTGTAAAACGCTTCCTTCTGCGGGGATTGATTGTAAACCGGGTTTTTCCTTCATAAGGAAAACTGTTTTCCTGTATGATCTCTGTATTCATTTCGCGCCATCGAAGCGAGGATGGGATAAAAAGGTTCACAAACAACGTATCATCACTCTCTGCATAGATCATTTCCCCATATTTCGAATGATTCTCTATCCCCGATCCCACGCAACACCACATGCTTGTGTGGGGCTGCGAATAGACGCGATAATGCCCTGGACGCATCTGCGTGAAATAGACCAGACCTCCCGTGCGTGGATTTTGTGTTGAGAGAATATGGTTATAGAGTGCACGTTCGTAATAATCGATATACTTTTTCTCTTTCGATGTCTGATACAACATTTTGGACAGACGCAGCATGTTGTAGGTGTTGCAGGTCTCCGGACCTTCGATGCTGGTGATCATCCTGGAGAAATCATCTGTAGGATGAAAGTGTTCGGAGCTGCTGTTGCCGCCAATGGATACTGACCTGTTCTCTACTACCGTCTCCCAGAAAAAACGGGCCGCTTGCTCCCACGACTGGTTCCCTTCAAGGTCGGCAATGCGTTTAAACCCCAGCACTTTTGGTATCTGTGTGTTGGCGTGCTTTCCGGTGAGCTCATCCCGTTGTTGAATCAGAGGATCCAGTATCAACTGATGCGAGAACTGATGCGCCAGCTTCAGGTATTTTTCGTCTCCTGTGATCGCTGCCACGTCGGCGAATGTCTCATTCAGCCCGCCATGTTCACTGCGAAGCATATCCTGTATCTGATCCTCTGTCAGGTTGGCGACAAGCCTGATGGCCCAGTCGCTCATTTTTACAAGCATCTCTTTTGCCTCTGCCACGCCTGCAGTGACCCATGCATCCTTCAGCCCGGCATAGGTTTTGTGAATGTTGTAAAGAGGTACCCATTTGTCATTCAGGCTGAAGCTGCCGGCATTGATCCTTCCCGACGCAATCTCCTCCCACATGGTTTCCCCACCCGGGACACCTCCGATGTATCCGTTGTCATTGGCATCCTGACATCGTTTCAGCTCGCTGATCATATATCTGAGGCGGCTTCCGATCTCCTCATCACCGGTGGAGGCATACATCAGTGACAGGGCAGAGAGGTAGTGCCCTCCGATATGACCGTCAAGTCCGCTGTTCTCCCAGTTGGTATAGCTGCCCGCCTTTTCAGGCAGCCCAGCTTCCCTCAGGAAAGGAGCAAGCAGACGGTCAGTATCAAGCTCGAGCAGGTATTGTTTGTTCAACTCTTGTGCATGTTTGAAAGGACTATCCAGGAGTGTGACATCCTGCAACCTGAAATATTGCAGTTTTGTGCTCTCCTGTGCTGTTATCAGTGGGGCACAGATAAATAAGAGCAGTATCCGGCTTAGTATTCTTCTTTTCATCCTGTTAGTATATGTTGCGTTGATTCTTTTATTTTTTTTCATCACCGTTGAGTATATGTCAGCGTGATTGTTTTATTCTTAACACCGAGAATGAGTAGGGGGGCAGCTCGCACTTTTCTCCCATCACTACTTCTTCAGTAACCGGCTTCGCACTCCTGTCGTCGGGACTCCCGGTCAGCACCGTTTTTGTTGCATTCCTTTCCGTGAGGCCAATGCCGGAGAGATCGATCGTCGCGTTGACCGCTACGGGGAGCAGGTTGACCAGCTTCACAATGACATCACCAGTGTTGCTGTCACGGACAATCGATTTCGCGATACGCTTCGCCACATCATCCCTCTCGCTTGAGAGCGCTATCCCACTGTAGATATACTCATCACCGCTATTCTGCCCGAACAGTTGCTGTACGTAATATCCCACTGTCGGTTTCACCTCATTGTGGTTGAAATAGATCAGGTCGGGGTTCCATTGCGTATATCCTTCCTTTGCCAGCAACGGTGCGTAGGAGGTCATCAACACAATATCCCCGTTGCGTTCCACATTACACAGGTGAAGAGCCTCTGCCAGGGCCGTTTCAATATTGCTGGCTCTGTCGGGGAGGTGTGCGGCGAACTCACCCAGATAGACCTTCGATTTAGTCCGGTCGTACTTGTCATAAAAATCCTGGTTGTGGATATACCATCCCGGGGGATTGTAGTAATGTTCATCCACGATGGGGATGTTCAGTTTGTCTGCCAGCTTCCACCCCTCCACATAATCTGTACCCTCAAAGAAGGGTCCGACTGTACCAATCACAGTTATATCGGGATACCTCTCCTTCACGGCATTGTAGATCATGGTGAACCGCTCCTCGAAGATGTCGGTGATCAGATCCTCATTGCCCACACCAATATACTTCAGGTTGAACGGTTCCGGATGACCCGCCTCAGCACGTTTCCGTCCCCATACCGTTTTTTCGTCCCCATTTGCATATTCAATCAGGTCGAGCACATCCTGCACGTATTGATCCATTTCGCTCATAGGGATGCCTCCCTGCTGTCCACCCAGCGCACAGCCATGGTGACCTGAGTTCTGACACGGCACGCCGGCAGCTATCACAGGGATTGGTTCAGCACCGATATCTTCACAGAACTGAAAATATTCGAAATAACCCAATCCGAAAGACTGGTGGTAGCCCCAGATGTTGCGTTGTGGTTTACGCGCTTCCAGCGGTCCGATGGTGTTTTTCCAGTGATAAATATTCTCAAGTCCGTCACCGTGCGCCACGCACCCACCGGGGAAACGCATGAAACGTGGTTTCATGTCGGCCAGCGTCTGCGCCAGGTCGGCTCTCAACCCGTTACGGCGCCCCCTGAAGGTCTTTTTCGGGAAGAGGGAGATCATATCCAGATCAACCCTGCCCCTCAATTGCGGCTCAATGAGCAGCCTTGCATCTGTGACTGTTTTGCTTGCCACCAGCACCACTTCCTGTTTCTTCCAGTTGCTGCCCAGTTTCTTTGTTTGTGCCTCTCCGATGATGTTGCCCTCTTTATCTGTCAGACGGATGATGAGACTGCCCTTGTCGGATTCAGGTGTACGGGCAAAAACAGAGAAGTTGTATTTTTCTCCTGCTGTGACCGGGATACCGTTGAAGCCCTCATTGATGAGAGAGACGCCTTTAGTGTCGACCTGCATTACAGCATAATGTTTGTTGTTGGGATGGACGGGTGCCACGGTGTCAATACTGAAAGAATCTGCATTGGTCACCCTCCACGCTTTGCGGCTATTCCAGCTTTTATCACTTCCAAGCTTATCGCTCAGACTGTATTCAAACCCCCTGTTTTGTATCAGCTCGGCATATAGGCCGCCATCAGCAGCGTAGTTGATGTCTTCGTAGAAGATGCCGAGCAACAGATCACTTATCTCCTTACTCCTTGTCCCATCCGCCCTGATCAGGACATCGACCGTCTTTAACGATGCAAACCGTTCGGGATCGGATTGGGTGGTTTCGCCATATAGGCTCGCTTTGTATGAGGCCAGCTGCTGTGTCGTTATCAACTCCTTCACGCTCTTCCATGCTACCCTGTGCAGTGTACCTGTCTCACTCTTTCCTGCGATCACCGCACTATCCCTCAACCCGGGGAGGGCCGCTGACCCCGTGGTGGGGCCATAGGCCTTGAAATCCCTGGTTGTGGTGGAAAACACCCTTTTCTCACCCTCCGGTTCGCTTAACCATGCAATGGTGTAGTATCCGGAAGAGTCGTCGTAAGTAATCAAGGGTGAGAGGCAGTTCCCGTCGTCCATCACCGGCGGATAAGACTGTCGTCCCCACCGTATCAGATCGGGAGAGGAAGAATGTCCAAAGGCGCCATCTCTTTCGTTCAGGCTCCATACACAGTGCCACATGCCATCTACGGAACGGTAGAGAAAAGGAGTCAGCATCCTTTTCTCCGAACCCCATCTGCCGTAATCATTTTTCAGGAAGCTATGCTCGGGACCAATCGTGTGCCAATCGACCCTGTTTTGGCTCCAGGCAAAATGAAGACCGTTGTGGTTGTAGTTCTTATCTGTTGCGTAGGCGAAGAGATATACTGAATCGGGCTCGTTGGCACAGGCATTCTGTGCTTTTGATACAAAGAGTGAAAGCAGTATGATCAGCAGCACCGGGAATTCTTTTCTCATGATCTGTTTGGTTGTTATCAGGTAAAATGGGTCTCAGTGAAATTACCCATCAGTTGATACTTCTTATATAACTCGCTATATAATGCATGATTCTCCATGTTGGGGTGGTACTCAAAGGCGAATCCGTGGCCCATCGCATCCTGCGCATCCTCTACTTTCTCATAAACCCCGGCGGTGACGGCAGCGAACATTGCTGCTCCAAAGGCGCAGGCCTGTTCTGTCTTCGCTACTTTGATCGACATGCCCAGCACATCGGAGAGGGTCTGCATCACGAATGGTGATTTCAGTGATATGCCGCCGATGCCCACCACCTGCTTGATCTCGATGCCATTTTCCAGTAAGCGGTCAATAATCGCTTTCGATCCGTATGCGGTAGCCTCGGCCAGTGCCCTGAAAATAAGCGGTGCAGAGCTGCCCAGCGTCAGTCCGGTGATAGTACCCTGCAGCAGCTGGTTCGCATCGGGGGTGCGGCGTCCGTTCATCCAGTCGGTTGCAAGGATGGTGCTCTCAGTGACAGGCACTTTTTCCGCCTCCCTGGTCAACGCGGGAATAATGGCATCGGCCACCTCTGCGATCAGCTTCTCCTTTGTCTCGTCATTGAGCAGTGTCGACTGCCCTACAATCTCTTGCAGCGGCCATTCAAGCAATCGTTTAAACCATGCGTAGATATCACCGAATCCTGACTGACCTGCCTCCAGACCAATCATCCCTGGGATCACCGATCCGTCCACCTGACCACAAATACCCGGGATCAGCTTCTCACCGATCTCGTCATAGGGTACAGCCATGATGTCACAGGTGGATGTGCCAATCACACGTACAAAATCACCGGGTTTAACCTGTGCTCCGACGGCACCCATATGACAGTCGAATGCTCCGACAGCCACCGCCACACGGGTAGTAAGCCCCAGACGGCCGGCCCACTCCTCGGAGAGATGTCCCACCTTCACATTACTTGGATAGGTCTCTTCAAACAGTCGAGAGCGATAACCGGCAAGCAGCGGATCCAGCGTTGTCAGGAATTCTTCGGATGGCAGTCCGCCCCACAACTTGTGCCACATCGCTTTATGTCCCGCAGCACAACGGCTTCGTGGCATCGTCTCCGGCTTGCAGTTGCCGGTGATCAGCCCCGGCAGCCAGTCGCAATGCTCCACCCATGAGTGGGCCGCTTTCCTTACCTGTTCATCTTCACGCAGCACATGCAGCATCTTGGCCCACACCCATTCAGATGAGTAAATGCCGCCTTCATATGCTGTGTAGTCGATCTCCCATTTCCTTGCCAGCGTGTTGATCTCATCGGCTTCTTTCACCGCTGTATGATCCTTCCAGAGCACAAACATCGCATTGGGGTTTTCGGAGAACTCAGGCAGCATCGCCAGTGGCAACCCCTCTTCATTGGTCAGCACAGGTGTCGACCCGGTGGTGTCAAAGGCCATGCCCACTACATTTTCTGCTACACCGACAGGTGCATTGGCGAGTGCTTCACGGATGCTCTCTTCCAGTACGTCGATATAATCGAGGGGGTGCTGGCGGTAACGGTTGCTTCTCGGATCACAATATCTTCCCTCTTTCCAGCGGGGGTAATACTTCACTGATGTGGCAATCTCTTCACCGTTCAATGCATCGGCAATGACGGCCCGGCAAGAGTCGGAGCCGTAATCCAGTCCTATCACATATTTCTTCATATCAATTTTTTATTGCAGCGATTTATTCAACAGATAATAGATCTCATTGACTTTGAGTCCGAACTTGAAGTTGTTGATGGTCGTATCATTGTCAATCGTCATCAGCTCAATGCCCGAGATATCTGCATAATCTTCAAAATACTCGTTGGTCAGCGCGTAGGTGAAGGCTGAGTGATGTGTTCCCCCTGCGTAGATCCATGCAGCAGCGCCAATCTCCAGGTTGGGCTGTGGTATCCATAGTGCACTGGCTACGGGCAGCTTGGGTAATGCCGCCTCCGGCTTAATCACATCTACATTGTTGACGATCATACGAAAGCGATTGCCCATATCCACGATGGTGCTTGCCAGTCCTGTTCCGGGGTCGGCCGTGAACACCAGGCGTGCGGGATCGGCTTTGCCTCCTATACCCAGCAGGTGTACCTCCAGTCTCGGTTTCTGACTCGTGATCGCAGGAGAG
>JAAYGM010000117.1 GCA_012727735.1 Bacteroidales bacterium
TCACCACCCAGTCCCATTTGCTTATAATCGATGTTTACGGTGTATGCATCCCTTGTCTCCAGTTCGTTGATGTGCGTTGCCTTTTCTAGGTTTTCGGGGGACCATGACCAGACGGAAAAATCGAAGGAAAAGATGCCGATAACCGTGAGCTGACCTTTCTTTCCCTGCAGTTGTAACCACCGCACATCGCTGTGGTTCCCGTTTTCCTGGGGACGCACATACAGGTAAGACAGGTCATTGACCGGTATATGATAAAGTCCCAAGCGAGCACCCTCCTTCCGATCCCAGTACGATTCATGGGGCCCTTTGCCATAGAATGCAGCCTCTGTAAAATCATCGGCTACTGCGAACTGCATTCCCAGGCTAGGTAGCGGAGGTGTCTCTTTCCCTTTGTTGATGGTCATCTCTGTCTGCAGTGACCCGTTGCCAGATATCTTATACGTGAGTCCGAGCGTACTGTTTTCCACCGGAAGCCGGTATCTTCCGTGGATCTCGGTCAGACCCTCTTTTTCTGTCACTTTCCAGCTGATCAGTTCCGTTTTGCCGGCTGCGTCTTTCCATACACGCATGGAACGAAATAGCTGGTTTCCTGCCGCCAGATCGTTGTCGGTAGGCACCCGCCAGAAATTGGGAAGAAGGGGTTCTTTCAACATCTCTGTGCCGTTGTTCAGATATGAGATCAGGGCTCCGGAAGATTTTTGGAAGGTGGCTGTAAAACGCCTGCCGCTAACTCTTATGCCGTCGTCCAGTATCTCGGTTGTCAGGTTTCCTTCCGTAACCAGCGTGGGGACGGTGGACGGGGTATTAACAATCATTTGATCCCACGCCAGCTCATACCCTTTTGGTGCCCATAAGGTTTCGCTTTTCAGCAGATAATTAACTTCCAGTATGTATTCTCTCTCAGGATCCGGATGGTAGGATCGCATTCCTAAGGATATATCCATACTGGCACCCGGCAGGCAGGGTGGTATTCTTTCTGTTCCGGACTGCACTGTTTCGCCGTTTGCCAGCAGTTTCCAGTGGAGTTCGAGGTGTGACAAATCGCTATGGGAATACCTGTTGAGTATGTTTACGTTAAATTGTCCTTTGCTACGCAGAGTTGTTGATACATCCTGAAAGATTTTTTTTACTTCCCACAGGGCCGGATGAGGTGTCTGGTCAGCTGCCACAATGCCGTTGATGCAGAAATTGGCGTCATTGGGTGTATCGCCAAAATCGCCGCCGTATGCCCAGTATTCCCTTCCGTTTTCATCGGTCTGGCGCAAGCCCTGATCCATCCAGTCCCAGATAAATGCACCGATCAGATTGGGGTATCTGTGAATGATGTCCCAATATTCCTTCAGGTTTCCCAGGGAGTTTCCCATTGCATGGGCATATTCGCAGGCTATAATGGGACGTTTAATATAGGGACTGACAGCGAGCCCTTCCAGTTGTGCAGGCGTGGGATACATGCGGCTGAGCACATCCACGTAATTGGGATCAGTCGGATTGGCCATATATTGTGGTTGTTGCTGTGCGCCTGGTTTGATGTATGCCGGATGTTCGGGATTGCCTTGGGCTCCTTCATAATGTACATAACGGGTAGGATCAAAATCCTTAACCCAGCCGGCAGCAGCAGCATGATTCGGTCCGCAGCCCGATTCGTTACCAAGTGACCAGAAGATAATGGACGGGTGGTTTTTATCGCGCTCCACCATGCGGATTACCCGGTCGAGGAAGGCATAAGCCCAGCGGGTGTTGTTTGAGAGCAGTCCGCCTACCCCGTGGGTTTCGATGTTGGCTTCATCGATTACATAGAGACCGTATTCATCGCATAAATCATAAAAATATGGATCGTTGGGATAGTGAGATGTTCGCACGGCATTAATGTTAAATCGCTTCATCAGCAGCACATCGGTTCGCATCTCTTCCCGGGAAACTGTTTTGCCATTAAGCTGACTGTGGTCATGGCGGTTAACGCCTTTCAGTTTTACTTCCTGTCCGTTTACCAGCAACCGACCCTCCTGCAGCTCCACCTCACGGAATCCTATTTTTGAGGCAAAGGCCTCCACCTCTTCGCCTGATCCATTTTTTAGGCAGAGTGACAGGGTATACAGGTAAGGATGTTCGGCTGACCACTGTCGGGGATTTTCAATCAGTGTTTCCATGATTCCGAAGTACACAGTGTTGCGGTGTGGATACCTCTCCTTATAAATGCTGTTGGCCGGTACCGTCAGAGGTTGCTCCAGCACCTCCCGGCGGTCGGCATCGTAAAGACGGGCTTCCACGGTCCATCCATCCAGATTAGTCTGGTTCAGGTTTTCAATGACAGGCCGTATCTGCAGCCAAGCATTCCGGTAAGTATCGTCGAAGCGGGTACGTACAGTAAAATCTGCCAGGTGAACCTTGGGGCGCGCCATCATAAAGACCTCACGGTGGATTCCACTCATTCGCCAATGGTCCTGGTCTTCGAGGTAACTGCCATCGCTCCAGCGGTACACCTGTACTGTTATCCGGTTATTATCTGCGTGCAGAAACGGGGTGATGTTAAACTCCGCAGGCAGGCGGCTATCCTGACTGTATCCGGCTTTTTGTCCGTTCACCCATAGATTGAACGCTGAACTGACCCCGCCAAAATGAAGAATTACCTCCTGGTTATCCCATCCCTCCGGAATGGAGAACTCTTTGACATAAATGCCTACCGGATTTTCGCGTTCAATGAACGGGGGATTCACCGGGAACGGATATACGGAGTTGGTATAAATGGGAGTACCGTATCCCCGCATTTCCCAGCAGGAGGGAACATCAATGTCATCCCATCTATCAACGGCAAACCCTGCTTCTGCAAACCCTGCAGGAACATAAGCCGTATCGGGAGAAAAATAAAATTTCCAGTCACCATTCAGGAATTTTATCCACGGAGACTGTTCCCTGTCACTAGCCAGGGCCTCTGCTTCAGAAGGAAATGTATAATAGGTGCTGTGCGGTTCCAGCTTGTTTTCTGAAATGAATCTCGGGTTCTCAAAATTTTTAGGCTGTGCCTGTGTAAAGAGAGTCGTAATTAGCCCCCAGGCCAATAAGTAAATGTTGTATTTCATCTGAATGTAATTATAAAAGTTTTCTTCCCTCCCTGTCGGGATCGTTTCTCACTTCACAGGTGTCATTTAAAATCATGATTTCCCCATTTTCTTTTGTATAAACCGGCCACTTTGGCAATCCTTCCACGTTGGGATCCCCGGTGATCATAAACGTCAGCAGGTCATTATCCTTTGTTTTGGAGGCACAGGAAGTCAGCTGAAAGACCGGGACCATGCCAAGTCCCAGCGTACCGGCCCCCATGGTTTTTAAAAAAACTCTTCGATTTGTTTTCATTATTGATAGAATTAAAATCGATTTTATGTTTCAATCCTTATAAACGGATGTTGTATTTTACTTTAAAGCGCAAGCCGGCTTCATCCCAGGAATAACTATTTAAGGTTTTTAAAAAGCTGGAGTTCCATACGAACAAAATTTCATTGCCCGGAGACAAAATCCATTGGAAACGACTTTGCCATCCAGCTATTTCTGATAGGTTATCATACTGAAATGAATTATAGACGGTGATATCCGGACTAAACAACCAGTTCAGATTGAATTCGAAGATATGGGTGTTAAATTTCCCGTCCGGCAGTTTGATTTGATTTGTAGTAATTGAACTGCTTATCATGAACGGAACGGCAATCTTCCAATTCGCACTTACGCTGAGATTATTCTTTTGTCCGGTGTAAAAGTCTCCAAATCCATATGACAAACGTCCAGATAATTTACGGCTCCCTTCCGTGAACAAAGATAGTTGATTTTCCCACCATTTATATTCATTCGCCGGAATAATAAAATGAGAGAAAATATTAAAGTCCTGATCAAAATGATCATACCTGCGATTCAAACTATAGGTGAATCTTTCTCCAGACTCAAAGAGTATGCTGAAAGGAGTAAATCCGAATGATCTGGTTTCCGGCTTATGACTGAAGTCCGTCACATAGTCAAAAGATCCTCCGAAAAAAAGCTGTCTTACACCCATACTGTTTAACCTTGGTTCAATCATGAGAGATCCAAAGGTTTCTTTAATATTTGTACGAGAAACGTACCCTATACCTGTATGAAAATTTTTTCCAATTTGCACATGCCCCAACTGAAAATCAATTAAATCATTCGGATAAGCAAATGTGGCTCCCCAGGAATAGTTTTTTCCATGTAATTTGTCGGTAACTGATTTAAGAATAAACAGATCCAGGGAAACATTCTTATCTCTTTTAAAGGTAGAAGTGGCCAGTTTCAGATCAACACCCGCCACTCCGTTTTGTATGGAATCATTCGTATTTCCATAGGTGCTGATCAGACCCACCGTAGATTGTTTCCCAATGTCATAACTCATTCTTGCCACACTGAAATTAGTATTGCCATAGTCCCTGTCGTCACTCATATTCAATAATCCAACATTGAATCGACCTATTTTCCCGGTCAATTTCGCTCCATAATTTACCGGGATGGGTTTTCCGATGGGATCCAGACCAATCCTTCTCGAAAAAAAAGGCTCTATCTTTCCTGAAGGTGCCGCAGTACTACTTCCGGAACCGAATGAGAAATAATTTGCACCATCAAGAAAAAATTTTCGTTTCTCGTTCAGGCGGAGGCTAAAGCGGGTGAGATTTATCTGACGGCTGTCAGCTTATGTTTCAGCAAAATCAGTGTTAATTGATAAAGCAGCCTTTAAATTTGGAGCAATTTGGTAATACAAATCAGCTCCCGCATTTAATTTCATTTCAGGTTTTTCACCGTTTTTCGCATCAAATCCGGTGATAAAATATGGAGAGAAATCGATGCCCACCCCATGGGTTATTCCTGTTAATCCTTTTAACATCCCTGTTTCGGCAATGGAAAACTGCGACGCATTAATATTGGCAACGGGCCAGGAACCCCATTCTCTTTTCTTTGTGATAAACCGGTTCATTACCAGTCCCCAGCTGTCGCTTTTCTTATCAAAACTGAGTGATCTGAATGGCAGAGCTATTTCAGCCTCCCAGCCTTCTGATGTGATTTGGGCTTTACCTTTCCAGAGTCCGTTCCAACTGCTATTCATCGAATTGCCTTGAATGATGGCATCTTCTCTTCCTCCCAAGGCATTTATTCCTATAAAATAGGCCGTTCGATGATCAGAATAGGTATCTAAGATGATGGCGAAACGATCGTCTGTATAATAACTTTCATCAAACTTCATTTGTTTGGCAAAAACTGTTTCTTCTGGCTGATAGCATTTTATGCCAAAATAGAGAAATTGTGAATCGAAACAAACAAACACCTCTGTATTTTCAGATAAAGGCTCTCCCAGCATGGGTTCTCTTTGCAGAAATGTATCAATCGAAGATAGATGATCCCAAAAA
>JAAYGM010000118.1 GCA_012727735.1 Bacteroidales bacterium
ACGATTTATCAAGTGTAAAACTTCAAAGCATAACACAGGAAGTAATTGAGCCAATAAAAAATTCAGAGGAGTACATTATTTGCGTTTTGGATCAATCGGACCTAAGTATTTCGGATGATTTCTTTAACTATGATATTTTATATGATATCAAACAACAAATCACCAAAGTGTTGGAAATTGAAGCACCGATAAGTCATTCACTTTTATCGAAACGAGTATTAAATGCGTGGGGAATTTCACGTTTAGGAATAAGACTAAATGGTTATTTATCATCTATATATTCTGAAATGGAATTGAAACAGACAAGTCAAGATGGAAATAAATTTTACTGGAATAAAGATCAAGATCCTTTAAGCAATAATACATACAGAGTTCCCGTAGAAGGTGATCCAAAACGAAATGCCGAAGATCTGCCCAAAGAAGAAATAATTTGTGGAATTAAGGATGTCCTATCAAATCAGGTTAGTTTACCGAATGATGATTTGATCAGAGAAGTAGCAAGATTATTCGGATATACTCGTTTGGGTGGGAATGTTGAACAGGCTATGAGAATGGGAATTGACTATGCATTGCTGATTGGGCTGATGATCAATAAGGATGATCGTTTTGTATTAAGTTAATTATTAAATCAACTGTTTAGAAATCATCAATATGAATTTTCGTAGAATAAAAGGGTTGCCCTGGATATGTTGTGGTCACGCGATACAACTGCGGCATCCACTCCACTCCCTAGCTGATGGACAGCCTTTACCTTCTATGAATCACTGTGTACTTTCTTTCTCAGTTAAAGACAGCACAGGCTACAATCGCCATTATAGCTGAATAATTATTTCAGGATTGTCCATTGCGGGCACTCACAGTGGTCTTTTAATATCAGGATGCAAATTTTCAAAACAATTACTTTGCCATGCGGCTACTCACGCTTGCCTTTAATAGCTGGATGCAATTTTACAATACAACTACTTGACAATTGACCTGCTATTCCTATTGGAAAGCAATTATTTGGTCTTCGGCGAAAAACGCTTCGTGAGAACCCTGCGCAGCGGCTCATCGTAGAGCTTCAGGACGAGCCATGCCAGCAGGATGTTGCCGAAGAGCAGCACCAGCGCCACGGGCCATGTCTGCGCGAAGGTGAGCTCGTTCTTCCATACCCAGGCGTAGAAGAGGTACATGAAGGGGTAGTGCACCATGTAAAGGGGGTAGGAGATATCCCCCAGGAATTTGCACGCGCGGGTGGTCGTTCTGTCGGTCGTCAGTCCCGAAGCACCTATCCATACAAGCAGCGGGAAGAGCACGATGGTGCAGACAGCGTCGTAGAGGCCGTTCATCCAGTGGGTCGCGCTGCCGCCGATGTAAGGCATCGAGAGCAGGACGACGATGGCCAGGCTGCTGATCCAGAAGGCACCCCTGATACGCCATGGTTTGAAGATGCGCGACATCAGCAGTCCCGCCGTGAAGGCGAAGAGCAGCCGCAGGAAGCCGCCCTGCAGGTTGGTGCCACCCAGCGACCATCCCACGCCCAGGTGGCCGTAGCCTGAGAAGCTGCCGATGGCATAGGTGCCCAGTCCCGCCGCGGACAGGGCGACCAGCACCTTCAGCGCGCGTGTCGACAGGCGGCGCAGTATCAGCGCGTAGAGGATGTTACCGATATATTCGAAGAAGAGCGACCAGCTCGGCCCGTTCAGCGGGAACATCTCACCGTTGCCCCGCACCTCGGCCCCCGCACCCGGCAGCGCGGGAATCAGAAATAGATGCATCAGCAGTGCCAGCATCACCATCGTGAGCGGTGCCACCCTGCCGTCCCACATCTCCCTGCCGGCGATGAGGAAGGTGAGGGTCCCCAGCAACGCACCCATGATCACCATCGGCTGCAGGCGTATCAGCCGGCGCCGGAAGAAATCCTTCATCGTCATCTTCTTTCCCCACCGGTCGTCATAGGCATAGCCGATCACGAACCCTGAGAGGATAAAGAAAAAATCTACCGCCAGGTAGCCGTGGTTGAAGTGCTGGTCGTAGGGACTGGTGGCAAACGCCTCGAAGATATGGTACCAGATTACCATGATGGCAGCCACGCCGCGCAATCCGTCCAGGATGCGGTAATGGGGTTTTGAATCAGCAAATGCTGTGGAAGAGATCTGTGACATCTGTATTTGTGTATCTTTTCTTGTTCATATAGCCGGTTGATTGCCCTATTGAGAACCATCCGGAGCCGGCTTTGTGGTTTTTTCACCGGCAGAACTGCAAAAGTATACAAATTTACCCTAACCGGAAAATGTAACTCCGTTATACCTGGAGGACCTCGTCGTTGGTTGTTTCAGATGCGGTCGTTGGTTGTTTCAGACGCGGTAAGAGACGCAGAAAGAGATGGAGTAAGAGACGCAGAAAGAGACGCAGAAAGAGACGCAGAAAGAGATGCGGTAAGAGATGCAATAAGAGATGCAATAAGTGATATAGGAAGGGATGTGGAGAGAGATGGGGTAAGAGACGCAGAAAGAGATACAGGAAGGGATGCGGAAAGAGAAGTAAGAAGAGATGTAGCGGCAGCTTGTAATGATGGTCCTGTTAAGGCGATGAAATAAATTGTGTCGTTTTTTTCGTTTCTATCAAATATTATTGTTATTTTTGCATCCCCGAATCGTTAGCTCAGCTGGTTTAGAGCGCTGCCTTGACAGGGCAGAGGTCACTGGTTCGAATCCAGTACGATTCACACAATAAAAGAGGGAAGGTTCACCGAACAGTGAACCTTCCCTCTTTTACAGCCCCTCCAGCCACTCATCCAGCTCCTGCATGAACTGCGCTTTGTAGGCGAAGCTGTCGCTGCTGCCGAAACCATGGCCGCCGGTGGGGTAGAGGAGGAAGGTGACCGGTCGGTTGTGCCGTGTCATCGCCTCAGCGTAATGCAGACCGTTGGCCGGCGGCACCACCTTGTCGTCCGCGGCGAAGATGATGAATGCCGGCGGCGTGTTGCCATCTACCCGCAGCTCGTTCGAGAAGCGGTCGGTCAGCTCCTGCGACGGGTTCTCTCCCAGCAGGTTGTTGCGCGATCCGGTATGGGTGAGGTCGGCATCCATCGTGATCACCGGGTAGAGCAGTATCTGAAACGCCGGTTTATCTTCCGCTTGCGTATGGGTGGCATAGGTCGATGCCAGATGCCCTCCCGCCGAGGAGCCCATGATGCCGATCTCCTCTGCGTTCACGTTCCACTCCTCTGCATGCGCTTTCGACAGTGCGAACGCTGCCGCCACATCGGCAAACGGAATCGTATGGTCCCCCGCCGGCATACGGTATTTCAGCACCCCGAAGGCGATCCCCTTGCTGAGGAAGTATGCCGCCCAGTCGAACCCCTCGTGGAACATGGCCAGGCCGCTGTAGCCTCCACCCGGCAGTGCAATCACCATCCGTCCCGTCGCCTTCTCCGCCTCCGGCAGGTAGACACGCAGCGAAGGTGCCGTCAGTCCCTTCGCCGGGTCCTCATCCGCAGCCGGTGTTTCCTTCACCGTGCTGAGCGGGTACTCGCTGAAGAGCGGCTCCTGCGACACTGCTTCCAGGATCGCCTTTCCCCAGAACGCACCCAGCTCCTTCGCCCCCTCCTCGTTGGGGTGAAGCGAGAAAATACCCGCCTTGCCCTCCTCTGCGAAGTAGAGGCCGCTCTTTTCCCGGAAGTGATCGTAAGCCAGCGTGTCGCCCATGAAGAGCTGTCCCGGGTGCGTCACGGCATACTCCGCCTCCAGTTTTTTCATTACCGGGAAGTAGCTGTTCATCCTCTCCAGCCCCTCCAGCATGTAGGTGGAGCTGTTGTGGGTGTTGGGGCTGTACCAGATGGGCCGGTGCAGCAGGATCATCGCCCCGGGGTAACGGTGCAGCAGGGCGTCGGCAATCGCCTTCATGTTGGTCTGGTACTGCTCCGGGTGCACCGGTGCCCCGAGGGGACCCCGCACGGCGCTGTCGTTGGTGCCCAGCATCACCGAGAAGAGCAGCCGTGCACCTTTTGCCCTTGCTGCATCGGCCGCCTCCACCACCGTGTTGAACTCCGCCGCTTTCGCCGGCAGGAAATTGACCGTGGTCCTGCCGCTCACGCCGCAGTTGGTGTGTCGGAAGGGTAGGTCGCTCTGTTCTGCCAGCCATGCCATCGTCTGTGCGGGCGGTGAGCTGTGCTGCGGATTGTTCAGTATCACCCCCTGCGTGATGCTGTTGCCGATGAAGATGATGTGTGTCTCCTGTGCCGTCAGCGCGGTGAGGGTGACAGAGAGGAGGAAGAGCAAAAGGTTGATCTGTTTCATTGCACACTATTTTTTTTTATGATTGATTCAATGTTTCAGGATATCAGTGATGAAAATGTACTGCCGGCAGGCCTGCGTCACTCTTTGTTCCGGTAGTAGCGCACCCAGTCTATCTCCATCTCCACCGGCAGGTCGTCCGGGTTCACCGCTCCCACCCAGCTGCCGCCCAGCTGGGCGCTCAGGATCACGTAGAAGTCACGGTCGCGGAAGGGGAACTGATGCTCCGCCGCCGGATCCAGTCGCGGGTAGCTGTGTGTCACCGAGTCGTTCACCAGGAAGACCAGCTCATTCTGATGTACCTCCACGCTGTAGATGTTAAAGGCCGATATGTCGATGGGTGTCGTGACGCTTGGCGCCGGGTTCGTTTTGTTACCCGCCTGTGTGTATCCCGAGTGCACCGTCTGGTAGACAATATCGTCCCGGTTAAGGTGCTCCATCAGGTCTATCTCGCCGCCTACGGGCCAGCCGGCATCCTCGCCCAGCATCCAGATGGCCGGCCAGAAGCCGCCGCCCGAGTCGAACCGTGCACGCACATCGATCCGTCCCATCGTGAAGTGCTGCTTTCCTTTGCCCCAGATGCCGCCGGTGAGGTAGCGGGCGCTGTCCTCCGGGTGTCCGCTGTTGGCGATGCCCCGCAGCACCAGCTTTCCCTCCCTGATGGCGTACAGCTCCTCCGCCTCGCTCATGTAGTTGTTCCAGTCCGACCGGTGGCGGGGTGTCTTCGACCATACCGACCAGTCAATCTCCTCCCCGTCGAACTCATCCGACCAGGAGAGCTCCCACGATCTGTCTTTGGGGCGCCAGTCGTCGCTTCGTTCTTTTTCGTTTGCGCCCGCTGTGCAGGCGGACAGTAGGATAGGGAGGAGGAGCAGTAGTGTCGTAATTGGTTTCATATGAATGATGTTTTTTTGTTTTTATATTGATGATGTACAGCAGGATTATTTTCCCGGTTGCTTAGGTCCTTCGGGTGATCAGTTATCTCCTGTCGATCGTGTGCGAGGTGACCCTCTTTCCCGACAGGTCCATGATGTCTATCGTCATCTTTTCCTGTGTCGTTTCAATGTCCAGCCATGTCTCGTCGTCGTTGATCAGCACGGGGAAGCTGATCCCCGGCACCTCACCCCCTGGTGTATACAGATAGTTGTGGGTGTGCCCGCAGAGCATGATATCGATCCTGGCACCGTTGAGTGCGGGCAGGTACTTGTCCGCGAGGTCCAGGGTACCGTGCCAGGTAGATCCGGTAGGGGGGATGTGCATCACCACCACCCTGAAAGGTGCCGACAGGAAGTCGGGATCGGCTGCCTGCTTCTCAATCCACCGCTTCACCTCCGACCTGTAATCATCAAACAGCGACAGGCCGGAGTATTCGATATCAGAATCGGGCTTGTCCTCCCCGCCGTCAAGGATCATGAAATGAACGGGGCCGTGGCGAAAAGCGTAATAAAACTGCCCGTTGTTCGTCGGGAAGTAATCGATCAGCTGGCTGCTCGCTTTTCCTCTCGACTCATGATTGCCTCTTGCCAGGAAGACCGGCACCTCCGAAGCGAACAGTTCCGTCGCCCTGTCCATGAAGCCGGTGAAGATCTGACGCTCATCGTTCAGCATCGAGATCATGTCACCGTTGAAGATGACCAGGTCGCTGTTTTTTTTAATGTCGCCCCCCAGCATGCTGCTCAGGTTGTCGTTCTTCCCGTGGATATCATTCACCACCTTGAAGGCGATGCGCTCCCTGTTCCTGTCGAACGTGGTAAAAGTAAGGGGTTGCTTATTGTAGACGTTGGTCGATGCGATATTCCCGTACATGATCCTGTGTCCCTCGTACGAGAGCACCTCTTTCGAGAAGATGCGGTAGCGGTAGGTGGTACCCGGCTCCAGGTTGCCGATGGTCACCCTGTGCAGCCTGCCGATCGCTTTGTTGCCGTGCGATGATTCATAGAACCGCTCCCTCTCCTTCGCGTAGAAGCTATCCTCCCCCTCAGGTGCCAGCTCCACCCAGGAGACAGCGTCACTGTTCGTCGTCCATACGATGGTCGTCTCATTCTCCGACATGTTCTGCAGGTAGGGGCCGTTCACTATCTCAATCTGCTGCGCCATCAGCAAAGCGGGAAGCAGCAGGGTGATGAGTGTCATTCGTTGTTTCATTCGATCAATTTTTCAGGGTCTGATTAAGATGCAAAAATCATCCTGCCGGATGTTATGCTGCTCACTTGTGACTCTTTTATTACGGAATAATGTTTTGCTCTGCAAGTTTAGTAAATTTTTTTTAAATCAGCAAGGGATAAGGAGTGGGAGTTAGGATGTAGGATTTGGGATATGAGGAGTCAATAGGGAAAAATGAAAAAACTTACAACTTACAGCTTACAACTTATCGCTTATAACCATTTCAATTTTTTATTGTAGATTTGCAATTCAAAAAAGAGCAAAGATGAACATATTAGTCACCGGCGGAGCGGGATTTATCGGCTCCAACCTCTGTGAAGCGCTTGTGGAGAGAGGTCACCACGTCACCTGTCTCGATAATTTCGCCACGGGCAAGATGGAGAACCTGCTCCCGCTGCTGGAGAAGCACCCGCAGCAGTTCCGGCTCATCGTGGGAGATATCCGCAACCCGGCCGATTGCAGCAAAGCCGCTGAGGGAGCTGAGATCCTCTTCCACGAGGCGGCCCTCGGCTCCGTGCCCCGCTCCATCAAGGACCCGGTCACCACCAACGAAGTCAATATCTCCGGTTTCCTGCATATGCTCGTCGCCGCACGCGATGCGGGGGTGAAGCGTTTTATCTATGCTGCTTCCTCCTCCACCTATGGCGACTCCGAGGCCCTTCCCAAAGTAGAAGATAAGATAGGCAAACCCTTGTCGCCCTATGCCATCACCAAGTATGTGAATGAGCTCTACGCCGACATCTTCGCCCGCACCTACGGGATGGAGACCATCGGGCTGCGTTACTTCAATGTCTTTGGCAGACGGCAGGACCCCAACGGCGCCTATGCCGCGGTCATTCCTTTGTTCGTCAGGAAGCTGATGCACCACGAGTCGCCCGTGATCAATGGCGATGGCGAATACAGCCGCGACTTCACCTATATCGACAATGTCGTCCAGATGAATATACGAGCCATGGAGACCCACAATCCCGCGGCAATCAACCAGATATACAACACTGCCTACGGAGAGCGTACCACCCTCAACCAGCTGGTCGCCTCTCTGAAGGAGTACCTCTCGGAGGATGATCCCGCAATTGCCTCCATTGAGGTGGTGCACGGTCCCGGCCGTGCCGGCGATATCCCCCATTCTCTTGCTTCGGTAGAGAAGGCGAAGCGGCTGCTGGGTTACGACCCGCAATACAGCCTCCGTGAGGGGCTCAGAGAAGCGGTCAGATGGTATCGCGAAAACAGCTGAGGGGATAATTAATTGAACTTCCGCATGCTCATGATATTGGGGTAGCTACAGCGAAAGATGAGACCTGTCAATGTTTTGTGGGCATTTAGCTGTATAGATGGCATACGAAACCTGAAACAATCAAAAAAAGTGATACCGATGAACAAGGAGATCAGAATAGCCGTAATTGGGCTGGGGTATGTAGGACTTCCCCTGGCACGTCTTTTCAGTACCAGATACCCCACCGTGGGGTTCGATCTGAACCAGTCGCGCGTGGACCAGCTGATGCGCGGTCATGATGCCACCCTCGAGGTGGAGGATGCGTTGTTGCAAGCCGCCCTGGAGAGTGGATTCACCTGCACCACCGATCTTGAAGCCATCCGCGGCTGTAACTTCTACGTGGTGGCCGTGCCCACCCCTGTCGACCGCAACAACAACCCCGACCTGCGCCCCCTCTATGGTGCCAGCGAGACGGTGGGCAAGGTGATTGCCCCCGGCGATATCGTGGTGTATGAATCCACCGTCTACCCCGGGGTGACGGAGGAGGAGTGCCTGCCGGTGGTGGAGAAGGTGAGTGGGTTGAAGTACAACATCGATTTCTTCGCCGGATACAGTCCCGAGCGCATCAACCCCGGCGACAAGGAACATACGGTAGAGAAGATCCGGAAGGTCACCTCCGGCAGTACGCCCGAAACAGGAACGCTGGTCGATGCAGTCTATGCCTCGGTGATAGAGGCGGGCACGCACCTGGCACCCACCATCAGGGTGGCCGAGGCAGCGAAGGTGATCGAAAATTCGCAACGGGATATCAACATCGCCTTCGTGAACGAGCTGGCGAAGATATTCAACAAGATGGGCATCGACACGCAGGATGTGCTCGAGGCAGCGGGGACGAAGTGGAACTTCCTCCCCTTCAAGCCCGGGCTGGTGGGCGGCCACTGCATCGGCGTGGACCCCTTCTACCTGGCGCAGGCAGCACAGCGCTACGGCTACAACCCCGAGATCATCCTGGCGGGACGACGTATGAACGACTCCATGGGCGGCTACGTGGCCGATGAGGTGATGAAGCTGATGCTGAAGAAAGGCATCCAGGTGCTCGGCTCCGAGCTGCTGGTACTGGGCTTCACCTTCAAGGAGAACTGTCCCGATGTGCGCAACACGCGGGTGATCGACATCGTCCACACCATGCAGAGCTACTTCGTCAACGTGACCATCTGCGATCCCCTGGCCGACCCGGGCATCGCGCTGCATGAGTATGGCGTGGAGTTACATAACACCCTCCCTGCGCGCAGGTTCGATGCAGTCATCCTTGCCGTGGCACACGATGCGTTCATCTCGCTCGATCTCTCCACCCTCACCAACGGCAAGAGCGTGGTGTATGATGTGAAGGGGGTACTGGAGAAAAGAGCAGACGGGAAGTTGTGAGATGATGATCGGTATTTTACCGGAAGAGATGACGGAGCCGGACAGAAGATAGTGCAAAAGAGGTGACGACACCGGACATGTGTTTGAGGCAGACACTATATGAAAGCGGAGAGCATAGAAAGCAATAAAGATGATGAAGCGGTTCAGATGGTAGTCCCCGCGAGAGATTTGACAGATCAGGTCAGATGTTCGTGAGAGCGAAAACA
>JAAYGM010000119.1 GCA_012727735.1 Bacteroidales bacterium
ACAAAATAGTAGCCCCTGTTTTCATCTTCTGCCGTCATGGTTATTATTCTCTTCAGATCGGTCATCGGCTCACGCATAATTGATTGATAGGCGGTGTTAAAATCCTGTGGAAGATACTCACAGAGCGACTTAAACTGCGATGCCGTGTAGGACTGGGTCCAGTATTCAACCCAGTAAGCACCGGCAAAGCCAAAATCCCATCCCATTAGATTATTCGCGATACCCACCTGAGCCGCCGGCAACAACACCTTTGCATCAGGGATCTCCTCCAGTGCGTTTGGGTCGTGGTTCACATCAAGCCAGTCACTGCAACCATTTACACTGAACAGCATGATGAAAAAGGAAAATATAATGATTGATTTACTTTTCATAACTTCATCTATTTAATGGTAATTAAAATGTGACATTTAATCCGAACACATAGGTCTGATAGGGCGGATTGACGGCAAACTCACCGAATCGGGCGGCGATATTGTTTCCAAAGGTGGTTACCTCGGGATCGATATACTGGTTTTCCGCGGGTGTCCATAACAACAGGTTGGATGCCGTTACAGATGCACGCACACTATTTAATCCAAGTCTGCCCACCAGCGATTTCGGCAACTCATAAGCCAGGCTTACATTCCTCAGCTTCAGGTAAGAGCGGTCAATAATGGCAAAATCGGTATAATCGAAACCACCATTGCTGTAGAAAGTATGCAGAGCGGTAGGATCAACAGGTGTGGTGTTCTCACTGTAGGTGCCATCCAGATTGTCTACCACAGAGTTGGGAATGATAAAAGGGTTCCGGTCGTTATAAACGGTTTCGGGACCGCTTCCCACCCAGTGCATATAGTCTTTGGTGTAACTGTAGATATAGCCGCCGGAACGGAAATCAAAAGTACCGGAAAGCGAGAGCCCTTTGTAGGTAAAAGTATTGGTCAACCCCATGCGGTACTTTTCATTGATATCCATATCCAGGAACTCATCGTTTGGTGTTGGCTGCGGATTACCGTTCCCGTCAACCACCGTATGTTCCACACCATCAAGCAGCACCTTGAGGGCTTTCTGTGATTTGAACTGTCCGATTGGCTCACCCTCAACAGCGTAGATCCCCATACCCCCGAAACCTCCGAGAAACACTTCGGGTACATCGAGACGATCAACCTTGTTATTGTTCTTCGTGTAGTTGTAGGAGATGTCCCATCTGAAATCGTTCGTCTTCACGGGCACCAGGGTCAGCAGCATCTCAATACCGTTGTTCTTTACATCTCCCAGATTGGCAATCTGAGAGGTATAGCCTGTTGTGGGATCGATAGGCAGTGTCGCAATAAGCCCGTTTGTCATCTTGTTGTAATAGGAAAATTCCAGTCCCATGCGATGGTCGAAAAATGACAGGTCAGCCCCAATCTCAAACTCATCGGTCAACTCAGGCTTTAGGTTGATATTCCCCGCGGTATTTGAAACAGAATAGGCATTGACTCCTCCCAGGGGAAATATCAAATTATCTACACCGGGATATCCCGGGTTGGTGATGCTTGATGCGACGAGCCTGTCATACACGGCATAGAGCCCTGCATCCTTCCCGGTACGCCCAAAGGAGAGCCTTAACTTCGCGAAGTCGAGCACACCCGTGCCTATATCTCTCGATTTAAGATAATCAGTAGCGATAAAACTGAGCATTGCACTCGGATAGAAATAGGAGTTCTTGTCCAGAGGCAGTGTGGATGAGTAGTCGTTTCTCGCTGTCAGGGTCAGATAGAGATAGTCGCGAAAGCCTAAATCGGCATTCAGGTAGATACCCCATAACCGATAGAGATTGGAAGACTGCGTTGCAGTGGCCGGACTCAGCGAGTTGGTGAAATCGTAGAAGCCCGGAATATCAATGGATGTTATTTCACCTCCGATAGCATTATAGGACTGCTCGTTGGTGTTTCCACCCACGATTGCGTTGAGTGAAAAATCACCGAACTGTTCCTGATAGTTGAGTATCAGATCATGATTCAACTGTATTCGCTGCCTTCTCACCTGTGCATATGCTCCCGGACTCGCGTTGGTGGAGCTTTCATTGGGAGATCCCGGCGTAAAAACGATGGCATCGAAATGGGTGTCGGAGATGGTTGATTCATAATCACCTCCAAAGCGGTAGGTCAACTTCAGATTCTCTAAAATATCATAATCGAACTGAAGCTTCCCGAAAAATTTATACTTTGTCTGTACCGCCTCTTTGATATCAAGGATGTGATAAGGATTCATCCCGAAGGGAGTGAAATAGTTGTCCACATTGTTGAATTTATTGCTAAGGTCTTTCAGATCAACTATTGAGATGTCTGTGGCAATTTCATTCAGCGAGCGATAGATTGAGTTGTCCTGCCCGGTAGGTGATGCTTCGTTCTTTTCTGAGCTGACATTGACAGAACTGCTGATCATAAGCTTATTCGCTTTATGAGAGCCATTCGAAGAGATGGTATACCGCTTGTAGGAGTCATCGTTCGTGGGAATGGGTCCGTCGATATAGCTCTGAGAAACAGAAGCGTGGAATTGAGTCTTCTCCGTACCTCCGGTGAGCGAAACAGCGTTGTTATGTCCTATACCGAAATCATAAAAATCACGAATACGGTTATTCAGATAGACATAAGGTTTCAGCTGCTGGCTGTTGTCCACAATATTTCCCCAGACACGCTCTTTCCCGTCAAAACGAGGTCCCCAGCTCCCGTTTTCATCCAAAGCGCGGTCACCGCTCCAGCCCTGTCCGAACATCGTCTGCTCTGTGGGAATACGCCCCACCTGCTGCACAGTCAGACCTCCGTCATAGGCAACCTGCAATTTGCCGTCAGTGTTCCTGCCTGACTTGGTGGTGATCATGATTACACCTTGTGCTGCCCGTGAACCATACAACGCCGAAGCGGCAGAACCTTTCAAAACGGTGATATTCTCGATATCGTTCGGATTCAGCGCATTGATACCAGAACCGAAGTCAGACTGAGAATTAAGGTCACTACCCGATCGGTTTTGTGCATTTGTAATCGGCACACCATCGACAACATACAACGGCTGATTGTTCCCAAAAGAACTGAATCCACGAATTGCCACATTCTGCGTTCCACCCGGGTTAGGTGCAGATGATACATCCAGACCCGCGACCTTACCCTGTAAAGCCAACATCGGGTTTACCGTTTTAGCTTTTGAAATTTCGTCACCCGAAACGGATGTCACTCCATACCCCAGGGTCTTTTTCTCTCTGGTTAAACCCAGTGCGGTGACAACAACTTCATCAAGCATTTCGGTATCTTCAATCAGCACCACGTTTACATTCGCACTGACAGACACTTCCACTGTCACATATCCTACATAGGAAATGACCAGTGTACCGGCTGCAGGAGCTGTCAAAACGAAAACACCATCTGGATTGGTCACTGTTCCCTGTGTAGTACCCTTGATTTGTATCGTAGCACCAATAACAGGTTCACCTGCTTCATCCACCACGGTTCCACGTACCTGTGTCTGAGCAGTGATAATCCCTATCCCAACAAAGAACAGGGCTAAAAACATTGTTAGTTTTTTTTTCATAAACTCAATTTTTACATTTAAATCATGTCAATAATTAAACTCATGTCAATAACTAAACGCTTTAAGTCATCGGCTCATAATAAGCGTTGTATATGTGCACTTCAACTCCTGTCACGCATACCTGATATTGGTAAAATATTCAGGTGTACCGAAACCACAATCCCACACAAATATATTTGATTTTTAAGTAATATAATACCTGTTATCCTATTTTTAACATACTGATCCTGATGTACATTGCTTGTATTATGTACACTTTCACACGATCGACCCACCCGGTTATTCCAATATCACTTTCAGACAATGCATATAGTTGCTATTTCTTTTTTTTCTTTTTTATTTTTCTTATTTTTTCTTAATTTAGATATTCTATATCACCTGTTCTATCTTAATAAAAGCATATAAACCTTTTTTTGGACAGATTTTATTAATACATTCAATATTTGAATCCTATCTGTTTTAAATATCTGTTTTCTCTCTCTTTATGACACAAAAAAAACCACCCCGAAGGGTGGTTCAATATTTTATCCTGATTTTTTAAACGGCTATTACTCTATTCCGAGCAGCTCCACATCAAAAATCAGGTTCGAGAATGGCTTGATCGCCCCTCTGTCCGTTGCACCGTAAGCCAGATCATAAGGAACATACAATCTCCATTTAGAACCTACTGGCATCAGCTGCAAAGCTTCAGTCCATCCGGCGATCACCTGTGTCACACCGAATGTGGCGGGCT
>JAAYGM010000017.1 GCA_012727735.1 Bacteroidales bacterium
ACCACACCCACGGATGAACAACTGCATCGGGTCACGGAGAAGACACCACTGTTCAGAAACATCTACGTGAAGAACCTGGTGTCGCGGAACGCACGCAGGGCCATGTTCTTCAACGGGTTGCCCGAGATGAACATCGAAAACATCAACCTTGAGAATGCTTTTATCACCTCCCGTTATGGTGCCGAACTATCGGAGTCCACAGATATAAGTTTCAAAAATGTGACGGTAATCACTGAGGAGGGACCCGCCTTTCAATTCAGCAACGTGAAGAACTTCAGCAGCGAAGGGCTCGGTTTCGATAAGGAAACATCTGAAAAAATGATTGAGATTGAAGGAAAGAAAACAACCGGTATGGTTTTCACCGGACTTTCTGAGGATCTTGTGAAGATTACCCCCGATGTGGATAAGAATCAGGTTCTCTTCAACGAGATAAATGAATAAATAAACTGCTGGCTATGATGAGACTTCAACTGATTTTGATCTCTTTGCTGATCATATCCCTCTCCGGCATGGAGCGGAAACCGGTTAAGATACTTATGGCGGGAGACTCTACCATGGCCGACAAGCCACTGTTCAAAAGCGGGAGAGATACCATCACTGGTGAGCTCTTTGAAGAGGTCAACCGTGAAAGAGGCTGGGGACAGCTACTGCCTGAGCTGATCTCTGACAAGGGGCAGGTGGTCAGCTATGCCCGCAACGGACGCAGCACGCGCACCTTCATCGAGGAGGGGTTATGGACGGAGCTGATTGAAAACAGCTCACCCGGCGATATCGTCGTCATCCAGTTCGGCCATAACGACGAGGTGATCACCAAGAAAAGCTATACCAACCCGGTACAGTTCCGGTTGAACTTCGTCGCATTTGTCAATGAGGTGAAGGCCAGGGGTGCCCATCCCGTGCTCTGCACCTCAGTGGCACGCCGGAAGTTCGATGAAAACGGGAAGCTGGTGCCAACACACGGAGATTATCCCGATATCATCCGCTCGGTAGCAAGACAGGAAAATGTCCCTTTGATAGATCTGGAAAAGATCACATCAGCATGGTTGCAGCAAGCCGGCGTGGAAGGTTCGAAAGCCTTCTTTCATCAACTGCCTCCCGGTGTGAGCCGGCTCCATCCCGACGGACTGAACGATAACACGCACTTCAACGAAGAGGGGGCAAGAGCGGTCGCAGCATTTTTTATTCAGGAGATCAAACAGCAACAGATGAACGAGATGATCTGTTTAATTAAATAATTATTGGAAATGAAAAAAATATTATTCCTGTTATTCATAATCACACCCATTCTCTCGAACTGCACGCAGAAAACGACATCCGGCAGGGTGCCCAACTATGTGAAGATGGCCGATTCAGAAATGAGGAGAAATCCCGAGAGCTGGATGATCGATTTTCAGGATAAGATCAAGTGGAACTACACGCACGGACTGGAGATACAGGCTTTCATTCAGGTGTCTGAGAAAACAGGCGATGAGCAATACTTTACTTATGCCGAGAACTACGCCGACACCATGATTAATGAGGATGGAGCCATTCAGACCTATCGTCTGGAGAGATATAACATTGATCATATCAATCCCGGGAAGATGCTGTTCCCCATCTACAAAAAAACGGAGAACCCCAAATACCTGAAAGCACTGCAGCTGCTGAGAAGCCAGATGGAGACCCATCCACGCATTTCCAACGGTGGCTTCTGGCACAAGCAAATCTACCCGCACCAGGTATGGCTCGATGGCCTCTACATGGCCTGTCCGTTCCTGGCTGAGTATGGCAAGACATTCAACGAGCCGGCACTCTTCGACGAAGTGGCTTTGCAGCTCACCACTGCGTATCAGGACCTGATTGATGAGGAGACGGGACTTCTCTATCACGGCTGGGACGAGAGCCGCGAACAACGGTGGGCCGATCCCGTGACAGGCAGGTCGCCCCACTTCTGGTCGAGAAGCATCGGATGGTACATGATGGCGCTGGTAGATGTGCTCGATTTCATGCCGGCAGATCACCCGCAGAGAGAGGAGATCATCACCATCCTGCACAGGATCGCCACAGCAGTGGAGAAATACCGCGACCCGGAAACAGGGATGTGGTACCAGGTGACCAACCTGACAGAGAGAGAGGGTAACTACCTTGAATCGTCCGGCTCCATCATGTTCATCTATTCCTGGGTGAAAGGGGCACAAAAGGGATATCTGCCTGAATCATTTGCCGGAAAGGGGGCAACAGCATACGATCAGTTCGTGGAAAGGTTTATCAGGGAGAACGGCGATGGCACCATCTCTGTCACCGATGTCTGCTCCGTGGCAGGACTGGGAGGAGAGAAAAATTACCGTGATGGCAGCTTCAGCTACTATATCTCCGAGCCGGTGAGAGACGACGACCCTAAGGCTGTAGGTCCCTTTATTATGGTCAGCATTTTGTTGGATAAGTAAAAGAAAATAACAACCTTTGCCCCATGCGAATAAAACTGGTATCTCTGCAATTCATTCTGTCACTGCTGTTGATAACGACAGGTGTTTCCGCACAAACGCCCGCCTTTCCCGGGGCAGAGGGGGCGGGGAAGTATGTGACCGGCGGCAGGGGCGGGAAAGTCCTCTATGTCACCTCTCTCGATGATTCAGAGGAGGAGGGCACCCTGCGATGGGCCATCAGGAAAAAAGGACCCCGCACCATCCTCTTTAAGGTATCGGGACTGATTGAGCTCAAAAGCCCGTTGAAGATCAACAATGGCGACCTGACCATCGCGGGACAGTCGGCACCCGGCGACGGCATCTGTATCAGTAACTTTGAAACGGTGATCAGTGCAGACAATGTGATCATCCGCTTTCTCCGTTTTCGCCTCGGCGACAGAGAGGGAAGGGCGGTAGATGCCCTCTCAGGGATAGGCCGTGACAATATCATCATCGACCATTGCAGCATGAGCTGGGGGACAGATGAAAACTCTTCTTTTTACGACAACAGGAATTTCACCATGCAGTGGTGCTTCATCACGGAGAGCCTGCGCAACTCGGTCCACACAAAAGGCAAGCATGGTTATGGTGGTATATGGGGAGGTCAGAATGCCTCTTTTCATCATAACCTGATTGCACACAACGACAGCCGCAACCCCCGCTTTTGCGGCAGCCGCTACTCCAACCGGCCGGAGCTGGAGAAGGTGGATTTCTGGAACAACCTGCTCTATAACTGGGGTGCTAATAACATCTATGCCGCTGAAGGAGGAAACTATAATATCATCAACAACTACTACAAGCCGGGACCCGCTTCCGGCAGCAGCGCAAAAAAAAGATTCATCAACCCCGATGCGGATAATGGGCAGAATAATCAACCGGAAGGGATCTACGGTCAGTTCTTTCTTTCCGGAAACATACTGGAGGGAAACAGTGAAGCAACAAAAGAGAATAACCTTGCTGTGGAGATGGGCAGCTCATTTCAACAGTATGCCCCTGAGGTGACACTGAAAGATATCCTTGCAGATAATGCATTCCCGCTGGCATCGGTAACCACAGATGCCGCTCATGAAGCATATGAGAAAGTGCTGGCCTATGGGGGTTGCTCCCTGGAAAGAGATATCCATGATGAACGCTACGTGCAGGATGTGAAAGAGGGATCTTACACCTTCGAAGGCTCTGCCGGCAGCACAAAAGGATTGATCGACAGCCAGGAAGATGTGGGCGGATGGACGGAGTACAAAACCTACAGGGAGTACCGGGACAGTGATTCAGACGGCATCCCCGACGGGTGGCTCGATGAGAATTTCCCCGGCAGGAAGGCCACAGACCTGAACAGCGAAGGATACAGCTATCTCGAGGTGTACCTTCACTCTCTGGTAGCACATCTCATGGGCTCTGACATTGTGCACACGGGCGAGACAAGGAAAACAGACGGTAAGCAGGTTAAACGCATAGTGGTAGACCAGTCCGGCAAAGGTGATTTTACAACCCTTCAGGCGGCGATCAACTCGGTAAGAGCTTTTGATCCCGATTTCTCCACCACCATCTTCGTCAAGGAGGGTATCTACTACGAGAAGATCATCATCCCCGATTATCTTCGCGATCTGACCATCACGGGAGAAAACAGGGAGAAGACCATCATCACCCACAACGACCATGCGCTGATCAATCAGATGGGTACCTTCAAAACCTACACCCTGCAGGTCAGAGGCAGTGATATCACGCTGAAGAACCTCACCATCGAGAACAATGCACCCATGGTAGCGCAGGCAGTAGCGCTGCATACAGAGGGGGACCGGATCATGCTGATCAACTGCAGGCTCCTGGGAAACCAGGATACCGTTTACACGGGAGGTGAAAATGCACGGCTCTATTTCCGCAACTGTGATATTGAAGGAACCACTGACTTTATCTTCGGTCCTTCCACCGCCTGGTTTGAAAACTGCCGTATCCATTGCAAGAAAAACTCATACATCACTGCGGCCAGCACACCGGAGGAGGTGGAATATGGCTACATATTCAATCACTGTAAGATCACGGCTGCAGACGATGTGACCTCGGTTTATCTGGGACGCCCCTGGCGACCCTATGCCATGACACTCTTTATGCACTGTGAGCTGCCCCAGGAAATCAATCCGCTGGGCTGGGACAACTGGCACAACCCGGAGAACGAGAAAACGGCAAGGTACGCTGAATATAATAATTCAGGAGAAGGAGGCATCACCACACACCGCGTTGGCTGGATGAAAAGTCTTACCCCTGCTGAAGCAGAGAAAATAACAGTTCAAAGTGTGATGGGTGACTTTTATGCGGTGATCGGTGCCGATGTGGTTTTCAGGGAAGATCCTGCCAACAGGAAGATAGACATTCTCATCAACGACCTGTTCTTTACCTCTTTTATCTATCCTGACACGCTGGAAAAACCCACTCTCTTTCCCATCGTCGCACCGTCGGGGAAGCAGATCACCAGAGGTTATCCCCTGGCACCCCGGCCCAACGAGCGAACAGACCATCCTCATCATGTGGGGTTATGGTTCAACTTTGGTGATGTGAACGGGATTGATTTCTGGAATAACTCATCGGCTGTCCCTCCCGGCAGAAAGCAGCTTTACGGCTCCATCAGGCTCGATGCCATCCTTGAGACCGACTCCCGGAAAGGTGCACTGACAACGCGCTCCTCCTGGGTCGACTATCAGGGTAACAGGCTCCTGTCGGAGAACACAACCTACATCTTCAGCGGCACAGGCAATGAATACCGTTCTGTTGAACGTGTGACAGCACTGACAGCTGTGGAGGCTGTCACCATGAAAGGGAACAAGGAGGGACTCTTCGCCCTGCGGGTCGATAAGGCATTTGAAGAGATAGATGGTCTCTATCGTAATCATGAGGGACTGAAGGGAGAGAGCGAAGTGTGGGGCAGAAGAACACCATGGGTGGCATTAAGCGCAGAGACGGATGGGGAGATCATCACCATCGTCATGCTGGATCATGAGAAGAACATCAACTACCCCGGCTGGCCCCACGCACGTGGTTACGGTCTTTTCTCGATGAACAACCTGGGAGGAGATGCCATGGATAAGACATCGCCACCGGTAGAGGTGAAGCTGGCTCCCGGAGAGACCATCACCTTCCGCCATAAGATGATCATCGGCGGGGAGATGAGTGACGAGGAGATCAACAGCATGTTGTCTCGTTTCAATGACAAATAACGATCAACATAAACACCCTTAAATAAGTAATCAAATGAACAACAAGGTTAATCCGATATCAAGAAGAAAGTTCCTGGCAGTCTCCGGAGCACTTGCCGGAACAACGATCATCGACCCCAGATCATCTCTCTTTGCAGGGAACAGTGGTGACTTGAGACAGCACAACGCAAAAACGAAAATTGCGCTTGTAGGTACCGGCATCAGAGGTACAACCATGTGGGGAAGGGATATCATCAGGGAGTATGCCGATAACATTACGTTTGTGGGTCTCTGCGATAAGAACCCGGGGCGACTGGAGACAAGCCGACAGATGATGGGTACCGACTGCCCCACGTTTACCGACTTTGAGAAGATGATGCGTGAGACCAGGCCTGATGTACTCATCGTCACCACCGACGACGACACCCACGACTACTTTATCGAAAAAGGAATGGAGATGGGCGCAAACATCATCTGTGAGAAGCCGATGGCCATCGATGAGAAGAAAATACAGACCATCATCGATGCGGAAAAAAGAACAGGGAAAGAGTGCAGGGTCACCTTTAACTACCGCTACTCTCCTCATCGTGCAAAAATATGGGAGATACTCCGTTCCGGGGAGATCGGTGAACTCACCTCCGTCGATTTTCACTGGTACCTCGACACATCTCACGGGGCGGACTACTTCAGAAGATGGCACCGCCTGGTGGAAAAGGGAGGATCCCTCTGGGTGCATAAAGCAAGTCATCATTTCGATCTGCTGAACTGGTGGATCCAGAGCGATCCCGAAAGCGTCTATGCCCTGGGTGATCTGGAGTTTTACGGTAAGAACGGCCCTTACAGGTCCGATAACTGCAGAAACTGTCCCCATGCCAAAGAGTGTGATTTCTACTGGGACATCACGAAAAGCGATACGCTCAAACGGTTGTACGTCGACAATGAGAAATATGACGGTTATCACCGCGATGGCTGCGTCTTCAGGGATGATGTGAACATCTTTGATAAGATGGCTGCTACCATCAAATACAGTAACGGGGTGCAGGTTGCTTACTCACTCACCGCCTATTCCCCCTACGAAGGATACAGGATAGCCTTCAACGGCACCAAAGGGAGGGTGGATGCATGGATCCAGGAGTCAAACCCCACCACCGATGCGAACTTCGATGAGATCGTCCTCTTCAGGAATTTCGGCAAGAGAGAGTATATCCAGATTCCACAGGGTGCCGGACATGGGGGAGGTGATCAACTGCTGAAAGACCAGATCTTCATACCCGATACCGCTGATCCGCTGCAACAGGCTGCCGGCGTGAGAGACGGGGCTCTGGCCTGCCTCGTGGGTATCGCCGCAAGAAAGAGCATCGCCTCCAGAGAGCCGGTGATGATCAAGGATCTGACAACCATTCAACC
>JAAYGM010000120.1 GCA_012727735.1 Bacteroidales bacterium
AAGTAGTAGTTCTGTCCCCCATCCATCAGCGAGGTATAGAGGAAGTTACCGATCCGGTCGTTACCGTTCTTACCCCAGCTGAAGCGCAGCTTCAGGTAGTCGAACCACTCGGGGCGGCTCTCCATAAAGGGCTCGTTGGTCATGTTCCATCCTGCGGAGAATGAGGGAAACACACCCCATCTGTTATTGGGTCCGAAGCTGGTGGATCCGTCGCGGCGTACGGTAGCCTGCATCATATAACGTTCGTCGTAGTTATAATCGACACGACCGAAGTAGGAAGCGGTGCCGGTGAAATCATATCCTCCGGTGCCACCCCATGCACGCTCCAGCTGTCTGTCGGCGATGGCCGAGTTGATGTTGGCCTTGGAAGGGTTGGTCTCCAGCAGGTCGCGGTCGTTGCCACCCAGGTTGCGTACTCTGTAGCGTGAGGCGGAGACACCTGCCACGGCTGAGAGGTTGTGCACCTCGTTGAATGTTTTGACGTAGGTGAGGTAGTTCTCCAGCTGCCAGCTGTAACCTCTGTTCATCTCGCTCTGCACGGTGCTGAACTGCTGATCTTTTCCCTGTGTTGCCAGGAAGTAGGGGAAGGTGTAGGTGTCGTATCCCCAGAAAGCCAGGTCGGCACCATAGGTTGTTCTGAACCTTAGCTCAGGCAATATCTGCAGCTCTCCCCAGAAGGAGCCGACGAACTTATCGGAGTTATTGAGTCCGGCTGAAGGCTGATGCAGCATCCCCACCGGGTTGGCGATCTCCTGGAATCCCGCGGGGGGAAGTGAGAAGACGCGGTCGCCGTTGGTTACGGCATGCGGGTATCTGTTCAGGATATCGGCTGCTGTCGCCTCATCGGCATAGACCGACACGAGTGGTGAGAAGGTAAGTGCACTCCCCAGGATGGAACCATATTCAGAGTTGGTCTCTATTCCGGACGATTTATCTCTTGAGTAGCCCACGCTGCTACCCAGGGTGAACTTATTGAGGAAAGAACGGTCGTCATCCTTAAAAACGGTATAGGTTGAGTTGGTGCGGAGGCTGTAACGTTTGTAGTTCGATTTATCGTAATTACCACCCACGATACCGGCCTGGTCGAAGTAGCCGAAGGAGAGGAAGTAAAGCAGGTCCTCTGATCCCCCGGAGACACTCACCTGGTGATTCTGTACGGGAGCATTGTAGTAGAAGGTCTCATCCTGCCAGTCGGTTCCGATGCCGGCACCCATCACCTGTTCATTGTTGTAGCGGGGCAGGTTGCCGTCGTTGAGCTGCACCTCGTTCATCACCACCATGTACTCCTCAGCATTGAGGATCTCTCTCTTCTTCCATGGGTTCTGCCATCCGTAGCTCACATCGTAGTTGACAGTGGCTTTTCCTTTGGTACCCTTCTTGGTGGTGACCAGGATTACACCATTGGCGGCACGTGCCCCGTAGATGGCTGCCGAGGCAGCATCCTTGAGGATCTCCACCGATTCGATATCCACCGGGTTGAGGTAGTTGATACCGCCGCCCACGATCATACCGTCGACGATATAGAGCGGTTCACTGTTGTTGACCGTACCGATACCGCGGATGCGCACCTTGGAGTCTGATCCGGGCTGACCGGAGCTCTGCGTGATCTGCACGCCGGAGACCTTGCCCTTCAGTGCATCCTCCACGCGAGAGGGTCGGGTCACGTTCAGCTCTTCGGCTGTCACCTTGCTGATCGCGGCTGTCACCACGCTCTTGCGCTGTACGCCATACCCCACGACGATCAGTTCATCCAGCACTTCCGTATCTTCGAAGAGCTGCACATTCAGCTGTGTCTGGCTGGTGATGGTATACTCACGATCGAGATAGCCGATATAGGAGAAACGGAGTGTGGATCCTCTCGGAACGGAGAGGGTGTAGTTGCCGTCGTAGTCGGTCACCGTGCCGATGCTGGTGCCCGGGATGGAGATGTTGGCTCCGATCACCGGCTCGCCGTTATCATCGGTCACCCGTCCGGTAAGACGCTGATCCAGCTGCGTGCTCTGTGTTGCTTCTGCAACTCCCGAAATGGCCTTATCGAAAATATAGATCTTGTTGTCTCTGATCTCATAACCGATGTTACGGGGTGTCAGCAACTGATTCAGCACCGTTGCCAGATCAGTCTCGTTCACCCTGATGGTTACCTCATCATTTAAGTCCACCACCTCCTTGCTGAAAGCCAGGGTGTAGTCTGTCTGTTCGGTTACTCTCTCCAGGACAGTTCTCAGGTTTGTCCGGTTGTAATTCAGTGTCACCTTTTGTGCAAAGCCGATCGAGCTTCCCAGCACAAAAAGAGACATCAGAATCAATAGACGCCTTTTCATTGGAATTTTTCCCATGGTTTGTTTTTCGTATTAAAAATTAAACATAAAATTAAATAAATTCTCTACGCTGTTTACAGGCTGTGGTTTTAACAATTATAAAACCTTCTTTTCGTTTCTTTGTATCTTAGACACAAACTCAGGAGAAAAGGATGAGTTGTATTAAAGCATTTAACAAAAATGCCCGTAAGGCAATCTGTCGGGGATCATTACAATTCTGCAATTCAATGGTCTGAATCTTGTCAGGAACAGTGTAACTCCCAACCCTTGAAACGACAGGCATAAGATGATTGTCCGGGGAACGTGTTACAATGAACATTTAAAAATGGAAGGAGTTTTTATCAGTAAATGTATCGTGGGGTATTCACCTGACATAAACTGGTGCAACTATATAGTTTCACGTAGAGGATATGGAGAGGGTATGAGGTTATATAAGCGAAAGACCCACCCGGGTGAAGTGCAGTATCTGTCCAACTAGAGTGATACTTCCACACGATTCTCTTTCAAGGTGAACCGTACCGGGGCAATCTTCTGCATCTCCAGCAATACCGAGTCGAGCGACTGGTGACGGGTGGTTAGAGTATAGCTGTAGGTAAGTGCATCAGGCGTAAGCAGGTTGAATTCGACGTTATAGCGACGCTCGAGCACACTGATGACCTCGGCCAGTGGTGTATCGTAAAAGTAGAGCATATTGTTCTTCCAGAGTGAAAGATTGGAGGGATGCATCAGGTTTTGAAGGGTGATCATTCCGGTCACCTTATCATA
>JAAYGM010000121.1 GCA_012727735.1 Bacteroidales bacterium
CTTACAGTAACACCCCTTCTATAAATCCTTCGGTATAATATATCACCATCGGATCAGCTTGTCCGATACAAAAGTAATAAAAAAGATTAAATACAATTAATGTGCTCGGTTATTACGGGCTAATACACTTACGACTGCTTTTATAACCTCTCTTTTTGTTTATTGAAAGTAAAACTTTTGCGAAATCTTCTAATTTAACTTTATCGTGTGCTGCTTGTGCACGTAACCATAAGGTTTGATGCGTTGTGTTTTTCCCAATTTCTGTCAGTGGTGTATCTTCATTAAGAATTCCACTATCAATTAATATTCTAATTAGATTTTTACGCCGTAATTTAAAACGCTGTAAATTTCTGCGGGCACCACGCTTTAATGTTCTTTCTGCATTGGTAGAGATAGGTCTACCTTTTTCGAAATTTGTTTCTTCATCAATGGTTAAAGGATTTACCCTTACTCCCAGTTTTATGATCTCCGAAGTGCTATCCGTATTATCTGATTCTTTTACTAATGCCCATCCGATAGAACTTGTACCAAGATCAAGACCTAAGATTGTTTTGCTCATAGCATTTAAGTATAATATAGTCTGATTTAATGTCAAATTCAAAGATATGTAAAATTAACAAAAAAAGTGTTTTATATAAAAATATTTCCTATATTTGCAAATGAAAGCAATTCACAATAAGGATTATTCCGTTGTGAAAACATTTAAAGCGGCCTTTGAGTCGCTTTTTTTGTACAGGGTATACACACTTTGTATATTATTCAGGAGGCACACCACATTTCAATCTGAAAGTATACAACTTACAAAGTGGAGATGCGGTGTAGCATCTGCTCAGGTATTGTTTGACCTTATCGTTGCGGATCATATTATTAATACCAACTGAAATGCAAATACAAACGCAAAGATTAGAACTTTCTGAAATCACATGGGCTGATTTGGAAAATATTCATAGACTTCAATCAATTTTTGAAGTGGATGAATTTAATACTGTTGGAATCCCTGAGGACATTGAAGAAACCCGGGTGAATATCAGGCCTTACATGGATGCAAAAGAATGTGTCCCGCAAACAAAGTATACCTGGAATATAGTGCTTAAAGAAACCGGCGCATTTATTGGGTTAGCAGGAATAAAAATATCACTCGACAAATTTCGCATAGGTGAGATATTTTACAAATTATTACCGGATCATTGGGGAAATGGTTATGCTACTGAGGTCTCGAAACAGATGATTGAAATAGGATTTGACCAATTGGATCTACATCGGATTGAAGCCGGGTGTGCAGTGAAAAATCACAGATCGGTAAAGGTGCTTGAAAAATCAGGGATGATTAGGGAAGGGATTTTCAGGAAAATTTTACCGATAAGAGGAGAGTGGGTTGATAGTTATATCTATTCAATCATTGAAGACGAAAGAGAGATAATCACGAGCCGCTAATGACTGGGATGATAGACTAAATTGCTGTCCTGCCCTTGTTCTGTTTTTACACGGTTGGTCTATTGACGGGACATATTGGGAAAAACTGGTCGCATATTTTTCTGATAATTTGTTGTAACCAAACTGAATCTCATTTGTTTTATTATAAATGGGAAAATGAAAAATATAGCCTTAATCTTTTCGATTGTTTTAGCATCCATATTTAATTGTTATTCTCAAATAGCACATCAAAGCAACGAGAATATTGCTTTGGCAGCTAAAAATATTATTGAGCAATTAAATGTGAAACAGGGCAATAAGCTGGTATCCTACCATAATGATCAATAAAAAATTAGTCTGTGAAAACGGAATTATGATAAAATAACCTTTACTTAATATACAGTATTCTTAGCGGTCTTCACTACCTGGCGATGAGTCGGTTTTAACCAGACCGACCGTTTTTTTGTGCTATGTACTTATTACCGCAAACCGTGATGGACAGTATAAACGATAAACAAAAAGAATACAAGATTGTTATTTGAACTTATAGCAATGAAGTGCATTCAATATTCCATGGCAAACTTTATTATCGTTGAATTAACGGGCAGATGAAGCCCGTGGATGAAGAGATATACTTTGAAAGAATTTACGAAGGAAGTGTTTCGTTGCATAGTGAATAATTATAAATAGAATAAGATTAAGATTGATGAATGATTTGATTATAAAAACTGACCAGGATATTGCCCGATGGATGAGACGCTGGAGTACACCTGCAATTCGTATTTCCTTTGGGATTATTTTTATCTGGTTTGGAATATTGAAACCTTTTGATGCTTCGTCGGCAGGAGACTTGGTGAAAGCTACTGTAGCGTGGATGCCTATAGGTACGCCTGAGCTTTGGTTAAGCATAATTGGATGGTGGGAAGTTGTAATTGGCATCACATTCCTTTTTCCCAGAACAACAAAAATAGCCATTGCATTGCTTTTTCTTCAAATGTTCGGGACTTTCATGCCCTTGTTTCTTTTGCCGGAGGTAACATTTCAGGACGGTAATATTTTTACTCCTACGCTCGAGGGACAATATATCATCAAAAATGTAATGATTATTTCGGCTGCTCTGGTGCTGGGGGGGAGATATCATAGAGCAAAGGCAGAATAACTGTAGGTTTTTTTACTTTTTGCATCGTTTATTCCTTCCGCGATAAGTTTTCAATTTTAAACTCTGCCAGGGTTGTGTCTTGGTATATTTAGTTAATAAACAATAAAGTTGCTTTTACTTATCGAATGTAGGGAAGAATTTGTTTTGAGATTGCTACATTTGAATTTCCAAAAAAGGAAATTGAATTGAATCGTATGAAAAAAGGTTTTGCCTTACTCCTCACTGCAATCATGCTGCTGACCGTCATCCAGCCGGTATTGTCGCTGCATCTTTGTATGGATACCCTTTTTTCAGTGGGCTTCTTTGTAGAGGCTGATAGCGACGCCTGCTGCGATGAACCGATGGAGGCCAACTGTCATACCACTCCCGGAGAGGATAAAACGCAAAAGGGTTCCTCTTCTGATATCAACGTTTATCATGAGGATTGCTGCGAATTACGGACTATAGAGATCGCTACCGACGAGTTCGGTCGTGATGCGGAACAACAGTCAACCCTCCACTTAACACAATTAAACTCTGCCACATGGGCAGTGATCCACTCACTGCTGCACCCGGTCATACCCGATAACGCACTTACCGTCACACGGCTATTTCCACCTGTAGGTCTGAGCAGGATCACTACCGACCTGCTCACTTTAATCTGCATCTTCCGTATTTGATTTTTATTGGTTGTTGAACCAACCATACCTCAACCTATCCTCACAACAATATTTGTAGGGATAACAACTCCCGTGCTATATACAAAATCAAATAATTCCATCATGCTTAACAGAGTCATTCAATACATGTTGAATAACAGGATGATAACCATCATGTTGCTCATCGTAATCATTGTGTGGGGTATATCCACTGCCCCTTTTAGATGGTACAGCGTCCTGCCGCGTGATCCTGTGCCGGTGGATGCCATCCCCGACATTGGCGACAACCAGCAGATCGTCGCCACAGAATGGATGGGACGGTCGCCGAAAGATATCCAGGATCAGATCACCTATCCGCTGACCACCTCCCTCCTGGGTATCCCCGGTGTGAAGACCATACGTAGTACATCCATGTTCGGCATGTCATTTATCTATATCATTTTTGATGATGACATCGAGTTTTACTGGAGCCGCTCACGCATTCTGGAGAAGCTTAACTCCCTTCCTTCGGGAACCCTTCCGGAGGGGGTGCAGCCCGGCCTCGGTCCCGATGCCACGGCACTGGGACAGATCTACTGGTACACACTGGAGGGGCGTAACCCGGAGAACGGCGAGCCGACGGGAGGATGGGACCCTGACGAATTGAGGACGGTGCAGGACTTCTATGTCAGGTATACGCTCTCTTCTGCCGAAGGAGTAGCTGAGGTGGCCTCCGTAGGCGGCTTCGTGAAAGAGTACCAGGTGGAGATCGACCCGAATGCCATGCGTGCTTACAATCTCTCCATCATGGATGTGATGAGCGCGATTCAAAAAAGCAATCTCGATATTGGCGCCGAGACCGTGGAGATCAACAAAGCAGAATACCTGGTGAGAGGATTGGGTTACATCAAAAGTGTCGCTGACCTCGAAGAAGCGGTGGTGAGCGTCCGCAATGGTGTGCCGGTGAAGATCAGGGATGTGGCGTTTGTCAATCTTGGCCCTGCCACCCGGCGCGGTGGCCTCGACAAGGAAGGGGTGGAAGCAGTGGGAGGAGTGGTGGTGGCTCGCTACGGGTCCAACCCGCTGGAGGTGATCAACAACGTCAAGGAGAAGATCGCGGAGATGGAGTCCGGGCTGCCGCAAAAAACGCTGGCTGACGGAACAGTCTCCAAGGTGACGTTCGTCCCGTTTTACGACAGAACAGGATTGATCCATGAGACCATAGGAACGCTCGAGACGGCACTCACACACGAGACGCTCATCGCCATTATCGTGGTCATCGTCATCATCCTTAACCTCAGGGCTTCGATCATCATATCGAGTATATTGCCCGTAGGTGTCCTCTTCACCTTTATCATCATGCGATATATGGGAATAGATGCCAACATTGTGGCACTCTCGGGTATTGCCATTGCCATTGGTATCATGATCGATATCGGGGTGGTCTTTATAGAGAATATTATCAGGCATATGGAGATGGAGGAGAACAGGGGTATACGTAAGGGGAAAGCGTTTGCCGATCTGATCTACCGGAGTGTGAGCGAGGTATCGGGGGCTGTGCTCACGGCCCAGCTCACAACGGTGGTAAGTTTTCTCCCCATCTTCTTCCTGGAAGCACAGGAGGGGAAACTATTCAGTCCGCTGGCATACACCAAAACCTTCGCTCTTATTTCGGCATTCCTGCTCGGTATCGCCATCCTGCCCACCCTGGCCTACTATATCTTTTCGATCAGGATCACTTCAGAAAAAGTACGTAAGGGAGCCAATATCCTGTTGATTGTCACGGGTATTGCCCTGGCCATCTTCACAGGAACCGGCCTCTATATTGCCTTATCTCTGTTCGGGCTGAACAACCTGTTTGCTTACAGGTGGAGAGACCAGAGAATGCCTGTTTTCCTTAATATCGGCATCGCTCTGCTGGCAGTGGTTTATCTGCTCACGGTGGAGTGGCTGCCCATGGGTACTCACGAAGGACTGCCCGGCAACCTGCTGTTCGTGATCTTTATCATTGCCCTTATTCTCGGGCTTCTCTGGTTGCTGGTCATCAATTACGAAAAGATACTGCGGTGGAGCCTTGCCAACAGGTGGAAGTTTATGATCCTGCCTTTTGCAACGCTGCTTTTTGGCTTTGTGATCTGGATGGGCTTCGATAAAACTTTCGGCATCGTGGCAAAAGGCTTCGAAACGGTGGGATGGAGAAGTTTCCGGCAGACAGCTTTATGGCAGACAGCCAGCAACAGGTTCCCCGGTATTGGGCAGGAGTTTATGCCCAGTCTCAATGAAGGCTCTTTCCTTCTGATGCCTACAAGCATGCCGCATACAGGGATTGAACAGAACCTGCAATATATCGAAACATTGGATAAACGTATCTCCAATATTCCGGAGGTGGAGATGACCGTAGGCAAATGGGGACGGGTTAATTCGGCACTCGATCCGGCACCTGTCCAGATGTTCGAGAACACCATCAACTACCGTCCGGAATATATCCTGGATGAGAACGGACGCCGGCAGCGATTTAAGGTGAACCGTAAAGGAGCGTTCATCCTAACCGATAAGTCGACCTACAACCCGGAAGAGGGGTTCAGGCTGGTGCCTGTGGATAGTCTTATTCCCGACAAGCGGGGTGATTATTTCAGGCAGTGGCGTCCGGAGATCAGAAAGGCGGATGATATCTGGCAGGAGATCATCAACGTGTCGCACATCCCCGGGCTGACATCTGCCCCCAGGCTGCAGCCTATTGAAGCACGTACGGTGATGTTATCTACCGGCATGCGTGCCCCCATGGGTATCAAGGTGTCAGGGCCCGACCTCGAGTCGATAGAACTGGGAGGAAAAGCACTGGAGGCGGCATTGAAAGAGGTACCCTCCATACTGTCCTCTACCGTATTTTACGACAGGGCTGTGGGAGCTCCCTATATAGAGATCAGTCTGAACCGTCAGAATATGGCCCGCTACGGGATCACAGTGGCGGATCTGCAGAATGTCATCAGCGCCGCTGTGGGCGGGATGCCATTGACAACAACCGTGGAGGGGCGTGAACGCTTTCCGGTGAGGCTTCGCTATCCGCGTGAGCTGAGAGAGAACCCTGATGAGCTGTCGCGGCTGATCGTGCCTACTGCTACCGGAGCACAGATCCCACTGGGAGA
>JAAYGM010000122.1 GCA_012727735.1 Bacteroidales bacterium
CCATTCTAAGCGATGTTCAATCACGGACTATTTTCAGGTCAAACAATTGTAAAGGCTCTGCTTGCCTCCCTTCTGTTCATTTTTCCCTCCTACCTTTCAATCGGTTATTCACCGGCACCTGTAGAAGGAAAAGTGAGCACTGAAGCTGGCGGTCTGGCCAATGTGGTGGTGACCGACGGTTACCAGTGCGTGGTAACCGGCAGCGACGGGTCTTTCAGACTGATTCCTCACCAAAATGCAAAATTCATCTACATCTCAACGCCGGCTGGATATCTGCCGGCGGAGGAAATGCAGGTACCCCGCTTTTACATACCGATAGAAGAGGGCCGTAAGCGATATGATTTCTCTTTGAGGAAAAACCCCGTGGATGACTCCCGGCAGCTGCTGTTAGTCACCGCGGACCCACAATTCCACAAGGAGGAGAACATCGTGCGTTACGCCGGGGTGGTCGATGACATGCTACAGCTGAAGGAGGAGTACCCCGACAGGGATATCCTGGGTCTCGACTGCGGCGACCTCGTGGGCGACAAGCCGGAGCTCTACCCGCTTTACATCGAGCAGCTGCATCGTACCGGCATCCCCTTCTACCGTATGCCGGGCAACCATGACCTCCAGTTCGGGGGACGCAGCACGGAGACTTCCACCCAACGCTACGAGAAGAGCTTCGGACCCGACCACTACTCCTTCAACAGGGGTGAGGTACATTACGTGGTACTGAACAATGTCTTCTATATGGGCAGGGATTACTTCTACATGGGGTACATCGATGAAAAAACATTCGCCTGGCTCGAGGAGGACCTTGCGCAGGTGCCGGTGGGATCCACCATTATTGTATCCATGCATATCCCGGGGCGTCTCGATGAGGAGATGCAATCCTTCCAGTACAACTCCAATACCATCAGCGCGCAAACGATCAACTTCTCCTCCCTGATCGAGATGTTGAAACCCTATAAGGTACACCTATTCACGGGGCACATGCACTACAACCGAAACATCATCCATTCCGGGAACCTATATGAGCACAACACCGGTGCTGTATCGGGTGCATGGTGGCAGGGTGACTACTGCCTGGATGGCACTCCCATGGGGTATGGTGTCTACGAAATCGACGGCTCGGAGGTGACCTGGTATTTCAAGAGCGTGGGAGAGGAACGCGATCACCAGATGCGGGTCTATGCTCCTAACAGCACCAACAGGTATGGCAACGATGTGGTGGCCAATATCTGGAACTGGGATAAAAACTGGAAGGTGGAATGGCAGGAAGATGGCGTTGAGATGGGAGCGATGACACGTTTCGAGGGACTCGACCCGGAAGTGGAGAAGGCTTACAGCAACAAGGAGAAGCTGGAATTCAGCTGGATCGCCCCAGTGCTGACAGACCATCTTTTTCGGGCAACACCACAAAACAAGGATGCTGAAATTAAAATTATAGCCAAAGACACCTTTGGAAATGTATATACGAAAACAATTCCGCGACAATAGACAACCTGTTGAAACAATAAATAATACTACATAACAATCTAAATAAAGAATGATATGCATTCACAAAAAAATAATCGTCGCGATTTTATAAAAAAAGCCGCTATTGCAAGTGCTTCCATCGTCGCCACATCAGGTTTAGCTGCCTGTGGGGGTAATAATCAACACGCTGAGGGAACAAAAGACTTCGGGTCGGTGCAAAAGGATGAAACACTGAAAAGCAGACTGATTGTACCCCCTAACAACGGCCTCCAGATCACCGGTGCTTTTCTGGATGAAATTTCTCACGATATACCTCACCAGAACTGGGG
>JAAYGM010000123.1 GCA_012727735.1 Bacteroidales bacterium
GACAAAACCCACAGTTTAAGCGTTTCACGCCAGTGTGAGTTGTTGAATGTTCCCCGAAGCAGCTTCTACTATTCTCCCCTTGAAGATGGTTCTTATAATGAGGAACTGATGAAGCAGATCGACAAACAATACATGGATACCCCATTTTATGGTGTGCCCCGGATGACAAATCACTTGCGTGGCCTGGGCTACAAGGTGAACCCGAAGCGCATCCGACGGTTATACCGCAAGATGGATTTGTGTGCCATCGGCCCCCGCCCCAACACGAGTAAACCTCACAAGGGTGAAGGACATGCCATTTATCCCTACTTGCTACGTGGGCTGACAGTAGACCGTCCCAACCAGGTTTGGGCGATGGATATCACCTATATCCCTTTAGGGAGTAGTCACATGTACCTGGTTGGCATAATTGATGTATACAGCCGCTACATCGTTGGCTGGTCACTTTCCAATACAATGACGACCCGTTGGTGCCGTGAGTGTCTGGATGAGGCAATAAAGAATCACGGAGTCCCTGAGATCGTCAATACGGATCAGGGCAGTCAATTCTCCAGTCCCGAGTTTTCGGCGTACTTTTCTTCACATGAGGGTTTAAAGTTCAGCATGGACGGTAAGGGACGTGCAATCGACAATATCTTCATTGAAAGATTCTGGCGCAACATCAAGTACGAGAAGATCTATCTTGAGCCGTCTGATAACGGTTTGGATTTATATCGCAAAATAAAGGAGTATATGACGTATTATAATACGGAAAGGCCCCATCAGGGATTGGAATATAAAAGGCCGGTGGAAATATACCGGACGGCCGCTTAGTTTCCTGGGATCGCCCTGCAGGGCGATCCCAGGAAACTAACTTATCAGTGAATAGAAACTGTCTAAGGAAGGGGAGAAGTTTACTCTTCGGCAAATTGCAAGAAAATCTTATGTGAATATTTATCAAATTGTTTGCTTCTCTTTATATAATCAATCGCTCTGGTGTAAGCTGACTGAAACAGATAACTCCTAAAACCCTTACCTATCTGCAAATTTTTTCTTTTTTCCCACACATAAACAAATACCTCCTGCGCAATATCCTCACCAGCAGCTTTATCCTCTAAAATAACAGAGGCGAATGCCGCCACCTGAGAATAATAAATACAAAATATCTCTTCAAACTTTATTTTTGAAATTTCTTGAAGATCTGGTATATGATTATTATATTTTATCGGCAAATATTTAAAATATATTCATTATTCATTTTAAATTGCAAATCTAATATAAATTATTTAGATATTACAACTTTTGTGAATTTTAACATATCGGCCAAAATCATGCCATCGATCAAAAAAAACAAAACCGTCGCCCCTGTATCATTGGTGTTTGTAAAGAAAAAAAGATTGTAAAAACTGAATAATGGAACAATAGCTCAATAACAGCAAACTACCAGTTGGATTAACATTGCTGAGCAAATATAAAATAGAGACACTCACTTACAACGCTTATCGCTTATGACTTATTGCTTTTCACTGTACCACGCATACATCCGACGCACCCCCTCTTCAATCTCAATCTGATGCTTCCATCCCAGGTCGTTCAGTTTGGTCGGGTCCGTCAGCTTGCGCATGGTGCCGTCCGGTTTCGACCGGTCAAAAACGATCTCACCGCTGAAACCGATCGTCTCTTTGATCAGTGATGCGAGATGGCGGATGGAGATCTCTTTTCCCGTGCCTATGTTGATATGACAGTTGCGCACCTCCTCTTTTCCTGCAGCGAGGTCTGAGAAGTCCACCCTCTCCATGACATAGACGCAGGCATCAGCCATCTCCTCGCTCCAGAGGAACTCCCGCAACGGCTTACCGCTGCCCCAGAGGGCTACACGGCCGCGTGTCACACCATACTTCTCCAGCAGGGCGATGATCTGCTCATCTGTTGCAGAGCTTTTTGCACTTCCCACACCCTCCAAAGGACGGCGGCGCAGGTCATCACGGATCGCCTCCATATCACCCTCCATCAGGCATTTCGCCAGGTGAATCTTGCGGATCATCGCCGGCAGCACATGGCTCTTCTCCAGGTCGAAGTTATCGTTCGGTCCGTAGAGGTTGGTCGGCATCACGGCTATATAGTTGGTGCCGTACTGGATGTTGAAGCTCTCGCACATCTTCAGTCCTGCGATCTTGGCAATCGCGTAAGGCTCGTTCGTGTACTCCAGCGGTCCGGTCAGCAGTGCCTCCTCGCTCATCGGCTGCGGTGCTTCTTTCGGGTAGATGCAGGTGCTTCCCAGGAAGAGCAGTTTTTTCACGTTGTGCCTGAAACTTTCCCCGATCACGTTGTTCTGTATCTGCAGGTTGCGGTAGATGAAATCGGCCCTGTAAGTGTTGTTCGCCATGATGCCCCCCACGTGTGCCGCGGCCAGGAAGACATACTCCGGCTGCTCCTCATCAAAGAAGCGGGCCACCGCCACGCTGTCCATCAGGTCCAGCTCACTGTGTCTCCGCCCTATCAGGTTGGTGTATCCCCTACGCTTCAGGTTCTCCCATATCGCCGATCCCACCAGTCCCCGGTGTCCGGCAATGTATATTTTCGCATTATTCTCCATATTTTTATCTTTAAGCTGTAAGCTGTAATCCTTTAGCTTATCGCTTACATCCTCCCTACCTTCTCCAGATCATGCCGCATCATCTGCCTGACCAGCTCCGCGAAAGGCGTCTTTGTAGGGTTCCACCCCAGCAGTGTACGCGCTTTGGTGGGATCACCCATCAGCTGCTCCACCTCAGCGGGACGGAAATACTTCCTGTCCACCTCTACCAGGATGTTGCCTGTAGCCTTGTCGATCCCCTTCTCGTCGATGCCCGTTCCTTCCCATCGCAGGTCAATACCCGCTGCGGCGAAGGCCAGCGTGCAGAACTCCCGCACCGTATGCATCTCACCCGTGGCAATCACAAAATCCTCCGGGGTGTCATGCTGCAGCATCAGCCACATGCACTCCACGTAATCGCGTGCGTGGCCCCAGTCGCGCCGTGCATCCATGTTACCCAGGTAAAGCTTGTCCTGCAGTCCGTGGGCTATGCGTGCTGCAGCCAGTGTGATCTTGCGTGTCACGAAGGTCTCCCCCCGCCGTTCGCTCTCGTGGTTGAAGAGGATGCCGTTCACGGCGAACATGCCGTACGACTCGCGGTAGTTCTTCGTGATCCAGAAGCCGTATAGCTTCGCCACGCCGTAGGGGCTGCGCGGGTAGAACGGTGTCGTCTCCCTTTGCGGCACCTCCTGCACCAGTCCGAACAGCTCCGATGTCGAGGCCTGGTAGATCCGTGTCTTCTTCTCCAGGTTCAGTATCCGCACCGCCTCCAGCAGCCGCAGCGTCCCCACAGCGTCCGTCTCGGCCGTATACTCCGGCACGTCGAAGCTCACCTTCACATGGCTCTGTGCCGCAAGGTTATATATCTCATCCGGTTGAACTGTCTGTATGATCCGTATCAGCGAGCTGGAGTCCGTCATGTCGGCATAATGGAGATTGATCTGTCTCTCCTGTTTCATGTCGCGCACCCACTCATCGAAGTAGAGGTGCTCAATACGTCCCGTGTTGAAGGAGGAAGAGCGGCGCAGTGTGCCGTGCACCTCGTAACCTTTATCCAGAAGGAACTCCGCCAGATAGGATCCGTCCTGTCCGGTGATGCCGGTGATCAGTGCTTTTTTATTCATGTTGATGTTCTTTTGGCTTAAAAATAAAATATAAAGATATATTTTTTATTTCCTTTCAAAGCGTGATCGTCTTAAAAATTGCTTCCGACTTGCCTTTGGCGGAGATAGTCAGCCTGTCCTCCTTTATTGAAAACCGTTCCGCTGTCCGGAGCAGCTCCAGGAGGCTGTTCTCCATTTCTGAATCGGGACAGCTCATCCTCGTCGTTATGATCTCGCCGAAGGTGATCTCCCCGTCATCGTTCGCCGTGAATGTCCCGTTCATGATGTTGCATCCCGCGAAGCCGTTCAGCGCACCATGCTCCTGCAGTGCCATTGAAGGAAGCTGTTCTGCCGACACCTCTCTTCCGTTCAGTTCATGCAACTCCCACATACCAAAGAGGTCGGTCAACTCTGTCTCACCGCTCCTACTCCCCGAACCGCATCCCGCCGAGAGCAGAACGATACAGAGAAATAATAACTTCTTCATCATCATCTGTTTTTCTAAAAAATAATTTTCCGTATAATGCCTCATCGCATTTCAATCGAAAGATAAAAGTAAGCATAATCCCTGATTGCACATAAAAAATGGACAAAAAAAAGAGAAGCTTAATTATCCTACTGCTACCATCTCATCAAAGCTGACTACTGACAGCTAAAACACCCCAATATCAACCCGTCGCCCGTAGGTCCGCATATCCGACGTTTCATCCACCCCCTCGGGGTTCACGTGAATCCGGTCGTTAACGATACCTTTCCGTCGCAGGTATGAGGCTGCGGTCACAGCACGTCGTCGCGAGAGGCGCAGGTTGTAGTCGCGGTTCCCCTCGGGGCTCGCATAGCCGGTGAGCAGGACATTCAGTTCCGGCTGATGCTGCAGCAGTGCGGCCACCTCCTCCAGGGCGCTCACCGACTCACCGGTGAGATCAGACGATGCCACCGTGAAGAAGAGCTGCCGCTGGTAGAGCGCAATCAGTGTTCCGCGCAGGCGCTCAGCATCTTTTATATTCTCTGCGGATGGCCGGGTTAGTGATGCCTCAGCCGCTGCGGAGCGCTGTCTTGCCGGGGCCGACCCCTCAGCAGTGAGCGGCTGCTCCGCCAGGAAAGCCTGCAAGAGGCTGTCCGCCCGGCGGTTCTCCACCGCCAGCAGTTCACTCCTGGCCGTCCGTTCCTGCTGCAGCCGCTGCATCTCGGTGCGCATCGCCTGCAGGCGTAGTGCGGTGTTGTCAGCAGCAGCCTCCCCGCCCTCATCACCTTTTCTTTCACCCGAAATCTGCTGCTCCAGAAGGGCGATCTGCTCCTGCAGCAGCTCAATCTGACGAATCAGCGCAGGATCGTCGCCCTGCACCGGGTATACCGGGTAAGGCACCGTCGTGCTGCCGTCAGGCATCACGATCAGGTTACGGCGCTCCGTTGCTGCCGGGCTGTACCCCATTCGTCCCGCCATACCCGCCAGCAGCCGCTCCAGGCGGTCGAACCGCTCCTCGTAGCGCCGCTCCGTCGCCGGGGCCGGGAGCTGTTGCTGGGCAGCCATCTCCGCCACCATCTGCTGCAACTCGTTGAGCTGCACCGCGCGGGCGATCTCCTGCAGTGCCTCCTGCAGCTCCCGCTCGCTCACCTCAATCGTGTCACCCGCCGTCGTGCGGCTGACACGGGTTGCAGGCACAAGGCTCATTGCAGGTCGGGATGAAACGGCAGCTTCATCCCGCTGTTGCGTCCCCACGCTCTGCGCCTTCATCGCGGCAAGCGGCAGCAGGAGCATCAGTATTAATATCTTCCACATCATCATCATCCTTTAAAATACACAATCATCCTTTAAAATACGAAGCGGTAGCCCACTGCCAGCTGGTTCTGTTTGAAGAAGCTGCGGATGGAGTAGTCCGCGAAGAATGCACCGCTGCCCAGGTTGAGCGTGGTGCCCATGATGATGTTCGTGCCGGTGTGGACCTTCTCCCCGTGGTAGATGCCCAGTCCCAGTCCCAGGTAAGGTGTGAAGCGTGTGGAGAAGTTCTCTATGTTCCACACCACGTTGCCCGATATGCCGACACCGCTCTTGCTGCCCATCGCCGCGTAGAACTCAGGCATGAAGTCGAGCGGAGTGTTGCTGATCTGCATGTGACCGCGTATACCCAGGTGCCATGCCTGGAGGTCGCCGAAGCCGGTACCGGTATAGAGCGAGAGGCGGTTCCATTTGAAGGTGCGGTTATCGCGTGCAGCGCTTTTCCCGCCGGTGTAGCCCGTCATGGGTGATACCACCGGTGCGGATGTACTGCTGCCCCTGTCGGTGATGATTATCGTCTCGCCGGACGTTCTCCCCTGCTGTTCAGCCTCATCGAGACGGCGTTCAAGGCGGAGTGTCAGCACATCAAGACGGTTCGCCAGCTCGCTGTTTTGCTGCTGCAGGCGGGCCATCTCCTCCTTGCGGGCTGCATCCTGCTGCGACTGCTCCTGTGTGGCGGCTACAGGCAGGCGCTCCCCGGCCAGCGGCACGCGACCGTCGCCGTAGTAAGGCACGTAGCGTGTATCACGTCGCACCTCGTCCACCACGCGGTCCACCAGCTGCGCCAGGTCATCACTGCTCATCCGCAGCACCCTGTCGCCAGCCATGCCGTCGCGCTGTATCCGCAGCTCATCGGCCAGTCTCAGGTCGCCCGCCAAACGGTCGCGCGGCACCTGGCCCTCGTTGTCCAGCACCCTCAGTGCCTGTTCCATGCGATCCTTCTCCTGCACCGTGCGGCTCTGCTCCGCCAGCAACGCCCGTGCGCGGATGGTGTCGCCCTGTGCCTCAGCCAGTGCCCGCTGGCTGTCCAGTGTCGCCAGACGTGATTCGTAGTCCGCCCTCATCGCGTTGATCTCCTCGTTGCGTGCATCGCGCTCATCGGCCATTGCCGCGTCGAGCTGCGACGAGAAGAGCGCGTCGGCACCGTATTCAGCCGAGCGTCCCAGGTTGAAGCGCACCCCCGCGTTGTAGAGCATGCTGGTCTTCACCTGCGATGGAGAGATCATCTCCGTCGCCTCCACCCCGCTCTCGCTTGTGAGCATGGCGCTGGCGCTGCCGAAGAGCGCCACGTAGCGCGACAGCGGTATCTCCAGTCCCGCACCACCAAAGGCAAAGTTACGGCTCTCCGGCGTGCCGAAGCCGTCGCGTCCCACGTAATCCTCCGCCACCTCCATGCGTCCGGCACCCAGCTGCAGGTAAGGGTTCACTCCGCGCGGCTGGTTGAGCCGTGCAATCAGGTTAGCCCCATAGATCGTGAGCTGATCACCCATGCTGAGCGACAGCTTGTCCGCCTCGTCGGTAGAGCGGTAGTAGAAGCCGCGGATCCCTACCAGCGAGGTGAAATCCACCCCGGCGCTGGCCCCCAGCAGGTAGTGGTTCTGCAGTGGCGACTCATCGTGGAAGTGGATGTAGGTGCCTCCCGGCTCCAGCACGAACTTCATGCCGTGGAAGCCGTCGGCCAGTAACTTACGGTAAGCCTCCGCCACCGATCCCTCATCGGGATTACTGCCACCCAGGTAGAAGTCCAGTGATGCCGCTGCCGACCAGTTATGGAGCCTGTCACCCTCCTCACCCGTATAGGAAGGACTCAGCAGCGGTGAGGCACCGTTCATGCCGAAGAAGCTGTTCTTCGCCTCCAGCGAGAGCACCATCCTGTCGGAGAGCTGCAGCCTGGTACCCAGGCCCAGTGCACCGAAGAGCTGCTCCTCCAGCAGTGACGAAGTGTTGTTCTCACCATCTGCGAGCGGCAGCAGATGCTCCATCTGTTGCACGCCGCCACCCAGGGTGATGTAGGGAGCCAGGAAGCCGCCCTGAGCCAGGTTCACCCTCATCTCGCCACCGTAGCGGGTCAAGTCGCTCTCCCCTGTCATGAAGAGCGGTTCGGTGATCAACTCCCCTGCCGGCATCAACAGCCTGTTCTCCACGTTGCCCGCGCGCTGGTAGAAACCGCGCAGCTCGAAGAGGGGACCGAATCCGAAGCCCGCCTTGAGGCCCATCCATGTGCTGTTACCGAGAGACAGGTCGTCGTTCCACCATGTGTGTTCAACCACCGGCGAGACGGTAAAGGTAATGTCTCTCACCTGTGAAGCTGCCTTACCGCTCAAGAGGGTAAGGAGCAGTGCGATCAGTAAAAATCTTCTGTTCATCGTTATAGTCTGGTTTTGGTTAAGAATACATTACCCTCAGCCGATCCTTGCCCGGGAACGGAAACTGAACGGCGCTGTGATTAATTCAGAATGGTTCTGAATTACTGATCAAAGGTAATAAAAAAATATAATATTATCAAAAACGTTTATTCACAGTATCTTTCACCTATTCACAGTATCTTTCACCTGAAAATCATATTGCTTATCGCTTAAATATCTCCCTCGCCCTCTCCAGCCGTTCGGCCGACAGCTCGGGCGTACCCTCCAGCCGGTATTGCAACCCCAGCTGTTTGTATTTGTCGGTTCCCATGGTGTGATAAGGCAGCAGCTCCACCTTCTCTATGCATCGGTAAGGTTTCAAAAAGTCCGCCAGCTGCTGCAGTCGTTGATCGTCGTCCGTCCACCCCGGCACCACCACGTGGCGTATCCAGGTGGGTATCTGCATCTCCTCCAGATAGGCAAGCGTGCGGAGCGTGTTGGTGATCTTCGCCCCCGTCAGCTCTTTGTGCTGCAGCGCGTCAATCGTCTTCACATCCAGCAGCACCAGGTCCGTCGCATCCAGTGCCTCCCGCACCGCTTCATTCCAGAGTGCCCCCGATGTATCCAGCGCCGTGTGGATCCCCTGACCGCGGCAGAGCAGGAAGAAGTCGCGTACGAACGCCGCCTGCATCAGCGGCTCGCCGCCCGTCACGGTGACACCCCCCTTTGTGATGAAGCGCTTGTAGCGCATCACCTCCTCCAGCAGCTGCTCCGGCGTCATCCGGCAGCTGCCCTCCCCCTTCTCCCAGGTGTCCGGGTTGTGGCAGTAGAGGCAGCGCAGCGGACAACCCTGCAGGAAGACGACGAACCGTATCCCCGGTCCGTCCACCGTGCCGAAACTCTCCAGAGAATGTATATTTCCTACCATTTTCTTTTCAGATTGATATTGATGTATGCCGATGCATATTCCTTCGTCTTGCTGCTTCTGTCAGACCCACTCTTGTTTTACAGGCTATATGATAAGAAGTCGCTTTGCTTCAGCTTATCATATGACGCCTGTTTCAACAAGTGGGTACCCCTGACATAAGCAGAGGACTTGCAATATTGCATCTGCTATGAAGAGGGATGTTTTTCTTGATCCTCAGTTATTCACTGGGAACCTGTCCGACGAAGGTTATGAGAAAAAGAGAAGTTGTTTGAGCGAAGCGAGTTCTTCTCTTTTCATAACCGAGTCGCTGACAGATCAGGAAATAAGTGCAGACAAGAAAACATCCCGTCTCTAACAGCGAACAGCGACCAGCTTAAAGCTTCTGATTGATCGTCCTCGAGATCACATCCAGCTGCTGTTCACGCGTCAGCTTCACGAAGTTCACCGCGTAGCCCGACACACGTATCGTCAGCTGCGGGTAGTTCTCCGGGTGCGCCATCGCATCCAGCAGCAGCTCCTTGTCAAACACGTTCACGTTCAGGTGCTGACCGCCGTCCGCGGTGAAGTAACCGTCGAGGAGGCTCACCAGGTTGCTCACCTGCCCGTCGCGCTCCTTGCCCAGCGATCCCGGTGAGACCGCGAAGGTGTAGGAGATGCCGTCGTGCGCATGCTGAAACGGCAGCTTCGCCACCGATGCCAGCGCCGCCACGGCACCCTTCTTGTCGCGACCGTTCATCGGGTTGGCCCCCGGTGCGAAAGGCTCGCCGGCAGGACGTCCGTCCGGTGTGGCACCCGTCTTCTTGCCGTAGACCACGTTCGACGTGATCGTCAGTATCGACTGTGTGGGGATGGCGTTGCGGTAGGTCTCATGCTGACGGAGGTACCCCATGAATTTCTTCGTGATATCCACCGCAATCTGGTCCGTCCGGTCATCGTTGTTGCCGAAAGGAACGTACTCTCCCTCCCGCTCGAAGTCCACGGCGATGCCCCGCTCATCGCGGATCACCTTCACCTTCGTGTCGCGTATCGCCGCCAGCGAGTCCGCCACGATCGAGAGCCCCGCAATACCCGTCGCCCGTATACGTTGCACATCACCATCGTGCAGCGCCATCTCGAACGCCTCGTAGGCATACTTGTCGTGCATGTAGTGAATCACCTTCAGCGCGTTCACGTAGACCTTCGCCAGCCAGCGCATCGAGAGCTCGAACTTCGCCATCACCTCATCATAATCCAGGTACTCCGACGTGATGGGAGCGTACTGTGGTGATACCTGCACGCCCGACTTCTCATCGCGGCCGCCGTTGATGGCATAGAGCAGGCACTTCGCCAGGTTGGCCCGTGCGCCGAAGAGCTGCATCTGCTTGCCGATCTTCATCGGGGAGACGCAGCAGGCGATGCCGTAATCGTCGCCATAATCGGGACGCATCAGGTCGTCGTTCTCGTACTGTATCGCCGAGGTGTCCACCGACACCTTCGCGCAGAAGCGCTTCCAGTTCTCAGGGCTCTGCTGCGACCAGAGCACCGTCAGGTTCGGCTCCGGTGCCGGCCCCAGGTTGTAGAGCGTGTGCAGGTAGCGGAACGAGGTGCGTGTCACCAGCGTCCGTCCCTCCACGTTCTGTCCCCCCAGTGCTTCGGTCACCCATATCGGGTCGCCTGAGAAGAGCTCGTTATAGTCCGGTGTGCGGAGGAAGCGCACAATGCGCAGCTTGATGATCAGCTGATCCACCAGCTCCTGTGCCTCCGTCTCGCTGATCAGGCCGGCCTGCAGGTCTTTCTCTATGTAGATATCGAGGAAGGTCGATGTGCGTCCCAGCGACATCGCCGCGCCATCCTGGTCCTTCACCGCAGCCAGGTAGGCGAAGTAAAGCGACTGCACCGCCTCACGGCTGTTGCGTGCCGGGGTGGTCACATCGAAGCCGTAGTTGGTACACATCTTCTCGAATGCCTTCAGCGCTTTAATCTGCTCGCTCACCTCCTCGCGGCTGCGGATGGAGCTCTCCGTGAACTCCTGTATGTCGAGCTGCTGCAGGAATGCCTTCCGCTCGGCGATCAGTGTCGTCGTCCCGTAGAGCGGCACACGGCGGTAGTCGCCGATGATGCGTCCGCGGCCGTAAGCATCCGGCAGACCGGTAATGATGCCCGAGCGGCGTGCAGCCACCATCTCATCGTTGTAAGCCGAGAAGACCCCCTCGTTGTGCGTCTTGCGGTAGCGCGAGTAGATCTCTTTGGTCATCGGATCCAGCTCGTAGCCGTAAGCCGTCAGCGCGTTCTCCACCATGCGGATGCCCCCTTTCGGGAAGATACCCCTTTTCAGCGGCGCATCTGTCTGCAGGCCGACCACCACCTCGTTCTCCCGGTCAATGTAACCCGGTCCGTAGGTATCAATCTCCTGCGGAAATTTCGTCTCCGCGTCATAGACCCCTTTGGCCTGTTCCTCTCTGAACATCTCCGTCAGCTTGTCCCACACCTTCTGTGTCCGTTCGGTGGAGGGTTTCAGGAATGTGTCGTCCCCCTCGTAGGGCGTATAGTTGTTCATGATGAAGTCCCTCACGTTGATCTCTTTTCTCCAGACCTCTCCGCGGAATCCGTCCCATGCCTCGTGTTTACTGTTCATAATTCTTTATGTTTTTATATTGATATGTTATTCTGTTGAACGTTGTTAAGTTAATATGTTTGTATGTTGTTATGTCGATTCGTTACTTCGTTTTTGACTTTGTACTTTAGTACGTTAGTACAATAGAATATATCCGGGAACCGCAAAGCTGACCACTGAGAACTGATAGCTGATAGCTGATCACTGACCACTGACTACTGATCACTGACTACTAAATAGAGATACCCATAGACCGCACCAACCAGCCCCATTCCCCCTACAATGTTCCCCAGTGTCGCCGGCAGCAGGTTCTGCAGCAGGAAAGCACCCCATGTGATCTCTGCGCCCGAGTAGATCGCCGCCGGGATGAAGAACATGTTCGCGATGGAGTGCTCATAGCCCAGCGTCACGAACAGCATCACCGGGATCCATATCCCGATCGCCTTTCCCGCGATATCCTTCGCCGCATACCCCATGAACATGCCGAGGCATACCAGCCAGTTCGCCCCGATCCCCTTCACGAAGACCGGCATGAACGCCTGATCCACCTTCGCTTCGGAGAGCTGGTGCAGATACGATTGCCACGGTTCATTATCGAAATAACCCAGGTTGGCCGACAAGAGGTAAGCGATCCCCTGTGTCCCGATAAAGTTAAAGAGGTAAGAGACCACCAGCAGGGCAATCACACGCCCCGCCGTCAGCTCCTTCCGCATCAGCGGGAAGGTGAACCCCGCGCAGTCGCTGGTGAATAGATCGACGCCGGTCACCGCCACCATGATCAGTCCCACGGGGAAAAGCGCTCCCGCCATCAGCTTCACCAGTCCCGGGTTCGCCACAGCCACGCCCGGCATGCCACCCGCCACCATCACCGTCAGCAGTCCGCCGAAGGCAATGAAAGCACCACCCAGCACAGCCATCAGGGCAAATGCCGGAAAAGATCTTTTCGATTTATGGATAGCCGCCTGCCTGAACGCATCGGCAGCCTCCGTCGGAGTAAAATAGTTCATGCTTGTAACAACCTAAAAAAGAGACGGAGGAACACCTAAAACAAACCGGTCCGGCATCAACGACCCGGACCCTCCACCGTGATCTTGTTAAACAGGGTGCAAAGATACGACATCGCTTCCGATTAAGGAAATTTTTCACTAATGAATATCACACAAAAAAAGCGCCCGGATCTCTCCGGACGCCGAAACGTGATAAAAGCTGACTGCTCGAAAGCTGATCGCTGATCGCTTACCTAAAAACTGACAATCGTGTTTTGCTCCATCAGTGCATGGGTCACCACCGTTGGTGGTATGTACAAATTGCTTCCGGCAAATTCCTTACCGGAAGGTTGAGGTCCTCCTTATTTCAACCTGTCTCCATACCACTGAATCCACTGCATCCACAAATGTCATTGTATATTTAGACAACATACTCACGGCTGTACCTATAACCACACCCCCATTCTCACTTTCCGGTGTCAGGGTAAGTACAGGCCAGGAGAAACGATATGTATAATTCGCCGTGGTATCTTTTTTTGCAACAAAATCATACCCGGTGAATAAACAAGTTGAATTGTTAAATACAACCCGCAGCGTATAATCATCCGATGCACCCAGCCAGGTTGAACCAGACAGGTTGTTTGTCTGGGGCAGCTCGTCGCTGCCGTCACCCGTATAAATCGGTCTGGA
>JAAYGM010000124.1 GCA_012727735.1 Bacteroidales bacterium
GAATAGGGATCCTGCAGATGTTTCTTCTTGCGGGTGATGATCTCACTCCCCTCCAGGAACCTTCGTATGTTCCGGCTGGTCTCCAGCTGTCCCGGGTGGGGACGGATCATGTGCAGCCGCTCATCGAACGGTTCAATATGTCCGTCGTAGGCATCGAGTGAGAGAGCTGCGATCAGGTCGGCACGCTGGGTGAGACGTGCTGCCTTCATGATGGCGTAGACACCGTGTGCCGACATGAACTGTGTGCCGTTCAGCAGTGCCAGCCCCTCCTTGCTTTTCAGCCTTATGGGACTCCAGCCGAACTCATCGAGCACCGTGCTGATATCCCTCTTCTGACCCTTGTAGAAAACATCACCCACACCAATCAGCGGCAGGAAGAGGTTGGCCAGCGGAGCCAGATCACCTGAGGCACCCAGCGAGCCTTTGTCGTAGACAATAGGCAGAATATCATTGTTGAACAGATCGAGCATGCGCTGTACGGTGGCCACCTGCACGCCGCTGTACCCAAGCGAGAGCGCGTGTGCCTTCAGCAGGAACATCAGCTTCACGATCAGCGGTGTCACCTCCTCCCCCACGCTGCAGGCGTGCGACTTCACCAGGTTCTCCTGGAGAGTGCTCAGATCATCATTCGGGATGGTATGATTGCAGAGAGAGCCGAAGCCGGTGGTGATGCCATAGATTGGCTCAGTCTCTGTCTCCATCTTCTGGTCCAGGTAGTCGCGACATTTCTGAATACGCTCTCTGGCCTCAGGAGACAGTTCCACTTTGATGTTCCCCGTGATGATCCATTCCAGGTCCTCAATGGTGAGATCCTCTTTCCCGATAAAGTAGATATTTTTCATTTCTTCTGTGGTTTATGTTGAGTGACGGTGACTTCTCATTTGCGCTTATCTGCTCTTCAATCGATTTGTGTTTTCACCCAGCGTATCAGCTCCTCTTCTTTCTTCAGGGTCTCTTTTTCAATACGGTCGCACTTTACAGTAAGCTCACTGACGAACTTTTCATTGCTGATACCACCCAGATTGATACGTACATTGAACAGTGCTCCCATCACCGCGGTGCGGCATGCCATCGCTGCCACCAGACCATCTGTGATGGCGTTGCTGTTTCCCTTATGCACTATTTCCGCGATGCTGCCGAGCATGTTGAAAGCCTGCTCAGCCACCTCCATGGGTACCAGTGAGGCGCTCTTCATCGCCTGTTGAATTGTATCGTTGCGCTTACCGATCTCTTCCTCACTCTCTTTGGGCAGCCTGTAGGCCTCCATCACCAGGCGGTAAGCATCTGCATCACGGTCGATATCATTTACAAACCGGCTCCTGTGAGCAGACAGCTCTCCCGCCAGCTCTCTCATCCGTTCCTCTACATCTGTGTATTTCTTCTTCCCGATGGTCAGATTGGCCACCATCTCCCCCAGCGCAGATGCAATCGCTGCGTTCAGGGCCGAGGAGCTCCCTCCGCCGGGTACAGCCTCACTGGCCGCGGTTCTTTCAAGAAACTCCTTTAATGTTAAATCCTGTAGTTTCATTATTACTTGTATTAATAGGTTAGCTTTTAACATTCAGATCTTCAGAATCAAAATTTACATCCGAAGTGATTTGTATTATTAACATATTGCACATCGGCACATTGGCACATTAAATCACGACTTTCCCTCGTTTTATCACTGTCTCCACAATATTCATTCCCACATGGTAGGGCAGGAACTTGTAGGAGGGGAACTTCAGCAGCAGCAGGTCACCCTGCTTGCCCACGTCGATGCTGCCGATGCTGCCGGCACGGTTGATGGCCGCAGCACTGTTGATGGTGAAGGCGGTCACGGCCTCCTCGGGTGTCAGCTGCATATAGATGCAGGCGAGGGCGAAGAGGAGAGGCACCGAGGCGGTGAACGAGCTGCCGGGGTTGAGGTCGGTAGCCATTGCCACGATGCAGCCGGCATCAATCATCGCCCGCCCGCGTGCATAGGGTTCACGCAGGGTGAAGGCAGTAAGCGGCAGGAGCGTAGCCACCACACCCGCCTCAGCCATGGCACGGATACCGGCATCAGAAGCCTGCAGGAGATGATCGGCAGAGAGACAGCGCAGCGCAGCCGCCAGCTCCGCACCACCCAGCGTGACGATCTCATCGGCATGCATCTTCAACTGAAAACCATGCTCTCTGGCTGCCATTAAGTATCTTCTCGATTGCTCAATGGTGAATACACCTTTCTCGCAGAAGATATCGACACTCTCCGCCAGTTTCTCCTGCGCTACCAGGGGGAACATCTCCCTGATGTTAAAATCAATGAAGGCATCTTCCCTGCCCTCCCACCCGGCGGGGGTAGCATGCGCACCCATGAAGGTGGGAACCACATCCATCGCATGGGTCTCATTGAGCTGCCGCATCACACGCAGCTGCTTCAGCTCGGTCTCCCTGTCGAGGCCATAGCCGCTCTTACCCTCCACGGTGGTGATGCCCAGCTGCATCATCGTATCAAGCCGCTCCCGTCCCGATGCAAGCAGCTCCTCTTCCGTCGCTTCCCGGGTAGCCCGTGTCGTGTGCACGATGCCTCCGCCGCGCTGCATGATCTCCATGTAGCTGTCGCCCCGCATCCGCCAGGAGAACTCCTCCTCACGGTATCCGCCGAAGATGAAATGGGTATGCGGGTCCACGAAGCCGGGGAGCAATGCCTTTCCTTCGGCATGGATGACCGTGTAATCCTGTTCATCCACAGGGATCGGTTCACCCTGTTGCAAGATGTGCGAGATGATTCCGCCGGTGACGATCACCGTCCCGTTGTCGATCACCTGCAGGTCGGACATCTCCCCTCCTCTTTTACCGCTGAAGCCGCTGCAGGTAACCACCTGCGCAGCGTTTCTGATGATGATGTTACCCATTGTTATTCCGTTTTTCCTTTGCTTTCCACTCTCTCCATCCCAGGATAGCCAGGACCAGAAAAATACTATACTGTATGCTGGTAAAGTACAATCCCTGTGATGCGTAGATAGGTATGGAGACAATATTGCCGATGATCCAGAACTGCCAGTTCTCCAGCTTCTTCACCGCCATCAGGATGGTCGCCACAAGGAAGAAGGAGGTGTTGAACGAATCGATCCAGGGCAGATAGGATTCCCTGTAATCTATATCCGACCGGTTTACCCACTGCAGCAGCAGGAACACCGTCACGTATATCACCACCACCGACAGCCAGGATATCACCCTCTGGGTGGTAGTGCTGCGGGTGATCTGCAGCTTCTGACTATCCTCACCGGTACGTGACCACATGTACCACCCGTAGATGTTGGAGGCAAGGTAGACCACATTGATCCCTGCGTTGGCATACAAGCGTGCGGCAATGCAGATAAATATATAAATGGCTACGTTGATGATCCCCAGGGGAAATACCAGAATATTCTCCTTACGGGCATACCAGACACTGAGCACGCCAAAAACGACAGCGATAAGTTCTATCCAGTTCATAGAACCTATTCCATCAGTTTCGCTTCGAGCACCTGCTGCATGGAGAAGTTCTCCAGACCCAGATAGTAGGCTGCCGTCTCTGCCAGTGCCTCCATCGGCACCAGACCAATCACTTCGCCTCCTACCACCGGTACCCCGTAACGTTTCGCCTCGATGCGCACCAGCTCATGTGCGCGGTATATAGCCGTCCTGGTATAGTCGGTCAGGTTCATCGACACCTGCGTGATGCCTCTCTCTTCCAGGGCGACACCCATCGCCTTGCAGTAACGCAGCCCACCGCCCACGTGACGTACCTTTTTTGCGATGGCAGTGGCAATCTCAAGATCATCGGTACCAAGGTTCACATTGTAGGCTACCAGGGGCATCCGTGCACCAATGGCCACAGCACCGGCGGTGGCATGTCGCTCCGCCGGACCGAAATCGGGACTCCACCCGGGCTGCTGCATCTTCACCGTCAGACCTTCGAACTCACCTTTGCGTACTGCTGCCAGGTTCTCGCGGTGAGGGGCAGAGGCCGACTTCTCATAGAGGAATACCGGCAGGTGAAACTGCTCTCCTACCGTTTGTGCCACCTCTATCGCAAGAGCCACCGCCTCCTCCATGGTCACATTTTTGATGGGGATAAATGGCACCACATCCACGGCACCCATGCGGGGGTGCTGCCCCTGATGCTGTGTCAGGTCGATCAGCGCCACCGCCTTGCCGATGGCTTCAATCACCGCCCTCTTCAGCGCTTCCGGCTCACCGGCGACAGTGACAACCGAACGGTTGTGGTCTGCGTCACTGCTGTAGTCCAGCAGCTTCACACCCTCTTTCCCTCTGAATGAGTCTACAATTTTCTCTATTTTGTTCTTATCCCGTCCCTCACTGAAATTGGGAACGCATTCCATCATCCTCTTCATAATGTTCTTCCTGCTCCTACATCAGGAGCATTGACTTGCAATCGTTATTTGTTAATAATTCTGTTTATGATCTCTTCATCCACAAGATAGGGTTCTGTGATATGATAACTGTCTGCGTGAGACAGGTTGAAGGCTCCAACAGTGGTGAGGGCATTTTCATTGCGTGCCCAGGAGCGGCGCGCCACACCCCCCATCACATCCCACAGCATCGCGGTGCGGAGGATCTCATCGACCCGCTCGCTACCGTCCAGCACCATCCCGAAGCCGCCGTTGATGGCTTTACCGATACCCACACCACCACCATTATGCAGTGCGACGAGGCTCATGCCGCGGGCAGCGTTGCCGGCAAAGCACTGTACCGCCATATCGGCCATCACGTTGCTGCCATCCTTGATGTTGGCTGTCTCACGGAAAGGGGAGTCGGTGCCGCTCACATCGTGGTGATCACGACCCAGCATCACGGGACCGATCTCACCGTTGCGCACCATCTCGTTGAACCGCAGCGCAATCGTCAGTCGTCCCTCCGCATCCTGATAAAGGATCCGTGCCTCGGTGCCCACTACCAGCCTGTTCTTCTCCGCATCCCTGATCCAGATCCAGTTATCGCGATCCTGACCGCAACGATCAGGATTGATGCAGGCCATGGCTGCCCGGTCTGTTTTGATCAGATCATCGTGCTTCCCGCTCAGACAGACCCAGCGGAAAGGGCCATAACCGTAATCAAACAGCTCGGGCCCCATAATATCTTCTACGTAGGAGGGCCAGATAAAGCCCTCTTTCTCATCAATGCCATTTCCGGATATCTCCTTCACGCCTGCATCGTAAACAGCTTTCATAAAGGAGTTTCCATAATCAAAAAAGTATGTCCCTTTCGCCACCAGCTTCCCTATCACATTGAAGTGGCGCCGGAGTGAACGGTCGACCAGCAGCCTGAACATCTCACGGTCTCTGTGCAGGAGGCGGGTGCGCTCTTCAAAAATGATCCCCACGGGACAGTAACCACCCGTATAGGGTTCGTGACAGGAGGTCTGATCACTCAGCAGTTCTATCTTCACACTGTTTTCTTCGGCAAACTCCAGCAGCTCTACGATATTGCCGTGAAAAGCGATGGAGAGTGGCTCCCTCCGGCTCATCGCCTCACCGGCCCAGCGGAATGCTTCATTGGCGTCGGCAGTGATCCGCTGCACCCACCCCTGGGTGTACCGGGTGTTGATGCGTAACTCATCCACCTCGGCGATGATCGATACGGCACCTGCAATATCTGCAGCCTTGGGCTGTGCACCACTCATGCCACCCAGACCGGAGGAGACGAAAAGGTGCCCCGCCAGATTGCCATCGGCAGGGATACCCAGCTGCCGGCGACCCGCATTGAGCAGCGTGTTGAACGTGCCGTGGACGATACCCTGGGGACCGATATACATCCATCCGCCGGCCGTCATCTGGCCGTAGTTGGCCACCCCCATCTGCGCAGCGACCTCCCAGTCAGCCTGGTTGTCGTACATCCCCACCATCATCGAGTTGGTGATGATCACGCGGGGAGCATCCGGCTTTGATTTGAAGAGCCCCAGCGGGTGACCGCTCTCCACCACCAGTGTCTGCTCCTGTGTCATCACCTCCAGGTATTGCCTGATAAGGCGGTACTGCATCCAGTTCTGACACACCTGCCCTGTCTCGCCATAGGTGACCAGCTCATAGGGGTAGAGTGCAATATCGAAGCTGAGGTTATTGTCTATCATCACCTGGAATGCTTTCCCTTCAATACAATTTCCTTTATACGCTTCGATGGGTTTGGCCTTTAAGTCGCCTTCGGGACGGTATCGGTAGGCATACACTCTCCCTCGCGTTCTCAGCTCCTCCATAAATTCGGGAGCCAGTTGCTCATGCAGCTCAACAGGGATATAGCGCAGTGCGTTCTGCAGTGCGATGCCCGCCTGACCGTCAGTGAGCCTGAAGCCACGGTCGGGTGCACGTCTGATCCCTTTGCGGAACGAAGGATAGCGTGGCAATTGGTTGGGTAGGGTTATCTTCATCACTAATTGGTTACATTATGTTAGTAGAGTCACCACTAGTAGGGTGTAAATTTAAACAAATAGTAACATCTTTACAAAATGTGCCGGATGTTTTTAAGCAGAATCACCCTCAACGGGAGATTTGTTACGAATAAAATGATTATTTTTGCATGAAACAATCATTTCCTATGACCGACTACAGACTCGAAATATGTGCCAATTCAGTTGCCAGCTCACTGGAAGCACAAAAGGGAGGCGCCTATAGGGTGGAGCTCTGTGCAGCCATACCCGAAGGGGGTACCACGCCATCCTATGGTGATATTGCCCTGGCCAGGGAGCTCCTGGAGATCCAACTCAATGTGATTATCCGTCCCCGCGGCGGTGATTTCCTCTATTCCTCCCTGGAGCAGAAGATCATGCTAAAGGATATAGAGATTGCCCGTGAGCTGGGTGCCGACGGCGTGGTGATCGGTTGTCTCACGGCCGCGGGTGAGGTGGACATGCAGCGTAACAGAGCGCTGATGGATGCGGCAGGGACGATGAGCGTCACCTTCCACCGTGCCTTCGATATGTGCCGTGATCCGTTCGAAAGCCTTGAAAAGATCATCTCACTGGGATGTGACAGGATCCTCACCTCAGGACAGCAACCCAAAGCAGAACAGGGCATCGCGCTGTTGAAGCAGCTGGTGGAGAAAGCGGGTGATCGGATCATCATCATGCCCGGCAGCGGCATCAATGCGGGAAACATAGCCCGTATTGCAGAAGAGAGCGGGGCGAAAGAGTTTCATCTCTCAGCGCGCAAAGCGATTGAGAGTGGCATGATGTACCGCAACCCGAATGTCAGGATGGGCGGGGAGGCTGTTGTCATCGACGAATATGCACAGCAGGTCACCGCTGCTGAGATGGTCAGGAATACGCTGCAGGCGCTGGACTAAGAAAGTATCAATCACAAAATACAAATTGAATGAAAATGAAGAGTATCATCAGACTAAGCATGACATTGGCACTCATCTGCCTTATGACCTCCTGCGGGTCAGGAGGCAGCAACAGTACCACAGTAGCCGACTACGAGGTAATCCCACTACCCGGGGAGATCATCGCCTCAGAGGGAGCAGCGTTCACCCTCTCCAGTGCGACAAAAATCATCTTCCCCGAAGGGAACGAGAAAATGCAACGCAACGCAGCGTTCCTGTCCGAATACCTCGAGATATCCACTGGTATCAGACCAGCCATCACCACAGCCACATCGGAGCAGAATGCCATTATCCTCTCCCTGGGACTGGATCATGAGAACAGCGAAGCCTACCGGATTGCCGTCACCGGAGAAACGATACGGATTCAGGGTGCTTCAGAAGCAGCGCTGTTCTATGGCATTCAGACTTTGAGGAAATCGATACCTGTAGGCAATTACAAGTCAGTATCGTTCACACCGGCAACCATCAACGATGCTCCCCGTTTCGGGCACAGAGGGATGATGCTTGATGTGGCGCGTCATTTTCAGTCGGTGACGTTCGTGAAGAAGTTCATCGACCTGCTGGCACTGCATAATATCAACCGCTTTCACTGGCACCTGACAGAAGACCAGGGATGGAGGATAGAGATCGACGCCTATCCGAAGCTCACGGAGGTAGGCTCGATGCGCAGTGAGACGGTGATCGGCAAGAACACGGGAGAGTATGATGGGACACCCCACGGTGGGTTCTACACCAAAGAGGAACTGAAAGAGGTGGTCGCCTACGCAGCGGAGAGATATATCACCATCATCCCCGAGGTGGATCTGCCGGGGCATATGCTTGCGGCACTGACGGCTTATCCTGAGCTGGGATGTACCGGCGGCCCCTACGAGGTTGCAAGGGAATGGGGTGTGTTCGAGGATGTCCTCTGTCCCGGCAAAGACTCCACCTTCATCTTCCTGGAAGCGGTGCTGACAGAGGTGATAGATATCTTCCCTTCCGAATATATCCATATCGGTGGAGACGAGTCACCGAAGACACGCTGGGAAGAGTGCCCCCATTGCCAGGCACGTATCAGCGAGCTGGGGCTGACCGATCACGATGGACATACCGCTGAGCACTTCCTGCAGAGCTACGTGACTGCTCGTATGGAGAAGTTCCTTAATGAGCGGGGCCGTCGTATCATCGGCTGGGATGAGATCCTTGAAGGTGAGCTGGCACCCAACGCTACGGTGATGTCGTGGCGCGGTATGGAGGGCGGCATTCAGGCAGCACAGATGGGTCACGATGTGATCATGACACCCACTACCTACTGTTATTTCGATTATTACCAGACCCAGCACACTGAGGATGAGCCGCTCGGTATTGGGGGCTTCGTCCCCCTGGAGCTGGTGTACAGCTTTGAGCCGGCACCTGAGATACTGACGGAAGAGCAGAGAGCACATATCCTGGGTGCACAGGCCAACCTATGGACAGAGTACATCCGTGAAGAGGCGCATGTGGAGTATATGACGCTGCCGCGACTGGCCGCGATGAGTGAGGTGCAGTGGGTGCAGCCGGAGAAGAAGGATTACGATCAGTTCCTCACCAGGCTTCCGCAACTGCTGACAATCTACGACATCATGGACTACAACTATGCGACACATGTCTTCGATGTACAGGCTTTGTTCACACCCAATTTCGATACCAACGCGCTGGATGTGGAATTGAACACCATCGACAATGCAGCGGTCTATTACACGCTGGATGGGACAGAACCAACCGAATCATCGGTAAGGTATGAAGGGAAGTTCACCATCCGCGAGAGCTCTGAGCTGAAAGCAGCGGCCATACGCCGGGGAGTGAAGAGCAAGCTGCTCAGCGAAAAGATTGCGTTCAGCAAATCGAGCTACATGCCGGCGGAACTGCTAACCACACCGGCAACCAATTATGGTTTCAATGGTGCCGACCTGCTGGTGGACGGACTCCATGGAACCAGCACCAACTACCGTACCGGCAGGTGGATCGGTTTTCAGGGTGAAGACCTTATCGTGGTGATCGATCTGCTGCAACCGACGGAGATCACCTCGGCTGAGATCCGCAATGCAGTGGTCACCGGCGACTGGATCTTCGATGCCTCCGGGATTACAATCGAATCGTCAATGGACAATCAATCATTCACCACCGTTATCAGTGAGACAGTCATTGATGAGAAGAGTGAGCACTGGTCCGATATTTCTACCCATTCGCTATCGTTCGAACCGGTCACCGCCCGTTACTTTAAGGTGACCGTACGACCTTCTGTGATGCCGGCGTGGCATCCCGGCAGCGGTAACAGGGCCTTTATCTTTACAGATGAGATCAGGTTAGACTAAACTGAGATATGCTTATAACCAAAAGCGCCGTTTCTTCCGGGAAACGGCGCTTTTTTCATGCGGTCACTGCTGACACTTATTTTTGCAGGGCGAGAAGCATCTGAATCTCTTCAGCCCAGATTGTTTCATCGGGAGTCTCCAGAATAAGAGGCATCTCATCGAAACGCGGATCATTCATGATAAATGAGAAGAGATCCATGTTCATCACACCCTTGCCAATGCTGTCGTGACGGTCGACACGTGAGGCCAGCTCTTTCTTGGAATCGTTGATATGCATTCCCTTCAGGTAGTTGAATCCGACAATCTGAGCGAACTTCTCAAACGTATCCTCATAACCTTCTCTTGTTCTGATCTCGTAGCCTGCAGCCAGCGTATGTGCCGTATCAAGACAGACACCTACCCTGCTTTTATCTTCTACCTTATCGATGATATGCGCTATCTGCTCGAAGGTATGCCCCAGATTGGTCCCCTGCCCCGCCGTATTTTCAATCACGGCAATCACACCGCTGGTTTTTTCAAGCGACAGATTGATCGATTCGGCAATTCTGTCGAGACAGGCATCGATGGAGATTTTGTTCAGGTGACTTCCCGGATGGAAGTTACGCCTGTTCAGGCCCAGCTGCTCACACCGCTTCATCTCATCGTTGAAGGCGGCACGTGACTTGTTGACCTCCTCCTCACCCGGGTTACCCAGGTTGATCAGGTAGCTGCTGTGCGGAAGGATATAATC
>JAAYGM010000125.1 GCA_012727735.1 Bacteroidales bacterium
CATAGGCAATCAACAGTGCCAGTGAAGAAACCAGAAGCATTGTACGTTGTGAACCGGAGAGAGCACGCTTTTTATCGGAGATAAGCTGGAGAGACTTCCTCAGCTCCTCCTGTTCAATGCCTTTCAGCAGGTCATCAATCCGTGCGGTAAGCATGCGGTTTGTATGACTCATCTCTCCCTGTCGCAGTATAAAAGCAAGCTGGAATTGCTTCTGACGCTCAAGATCCAGTCTTTCTGAATAGCGCACTTTGTTGATGATGGTATCGACGACCAGCTTAAAATCATTTTCCGCCAGGACCGATTTGCTTTCTATCACAATAGTTGAATCCTGCGATGCAACAAAAACATTCCGTACACGGTCCAGAAATCCTCTGCGTTCACCCAGAACAACACTTGTATCACTTTCGTTTCTCTTTGGTGTGTTAAGATTTCTGCTTGTAAGATAATCGGAAATCTCCCTGTTTAACTCTTTGGGTACATAGCTGCTTTCCATTTGCCGTGTAATTACAGGTGACTGACGGATGGAATCGAGCAGGATGGCCACAATCTCTAAATTCACTTTTTTATCACTGATCAAAAACTGAATCGTATCCAGTTTTGCAATACGGGCAGTATCACCTGTCAGCTGCTTTAATGAATCGAGATGGTTGTTGATCTCCGGAACAATGGAGTCGTATTTGAGGAAATATTGTTTTGCATTTTCGGCAGTGAAGAGGTTTTGATCACTTTCAATTTCATAGAGTTTGGAAAGCGTGTTTCCCACGATTAACAGTTCTGAAACATCCTCGTTTTTGATTCTGTTCTCAGAAAAAACCACCAGATGGCGATAAATGGCGACGAGGCCAAAGACCAAAACAGTCAAAACCAGTATGTACCCTGCAATAACGACAAATTTTATCCTTGAAGATCTTTTTTTTTCCATATCAATAGAGCAAGAAAAATTGCAGTGATTTATAGCGACACGTTATACAGTTTCATTTTATTGTATAATGTTTTTCGGTCAATGTTCAGAATGGATGCTGCCATTGTTTTATTTCCCCTGGCCAATTCAAGTGCCTCCATTATTTTTTCTTTTTCATAATTTTCCTTACGCAACTTATGGATCGGATTCGTTGTTGCGGGGCCACTCTCTATTCTGGTATTATTTCTGCCAAAGAGATCTGGAGCAATTTTCGCCGTGATATGTGTTCCCTCCGTATGTAACGCTGCTTTCATGATCATGTTCTTCAGCTCCTGAATATTCCCGGGCCATGCATAGTCTACCAGCTGTTGCTGTAGTTTCGGATCGATGCTCTCAATATTCTTATCTAATGTGAAATTGGCAAATCTGATGAAATAAGAGATGAATGCAACAATTACCTGTTTCTTTCCTTTCAGTGAAGGAAGCACTACACAATTTTTTTCAAGCAGATGATATAGTTTTGGTATGAGTATCTTTTGCAACTCCACATCCCTTTTCTCTGTGGTGACAATCACCTGTGTAAAATTATCATCTCTGTTTTGCCTGGTGAGAATATTTAACAATTCATCCTGAAGATTGATATCGAGCTGATCTACATTTCGAATGCTTAACAACCCTCCTTTTGCCTCTCTGAATTTTTCCATCAATAAGGACTCACTCGCTTCCGGGTTGTTCAACTGACGTTTACCATTTTTATTCGATAAACCCTCCACATCCATTTTTACAAGCGGCGTACAGAGATGAAATCCTTTATCATGAATGTACTTGACAATTGAATTTTTTCCTGTGCCTCTGTCACCAATGATTAAAAGATGGGCTTTATTTTCAGCCAAGGTGTCAAGTTGGTTCAACAGTTGGTAATACTCCTCACCAGGTGGCAGGATGAACTCATTGCAAAATCTGTTTCTTCGCTGCCTGTTTTCGTGCATCATAAATGCTTCTTCTATCTTCCGGAACAGCTCTTCCGGTTCAATCGGTTTGGAGATAAAATCAGCAGCACCCGATTTCATGGATGCCACTGCCGACTCAATATCAGCAAAACCTGTCATCATGATCACAATGATATCTGAATCGAACTTTTTCACCCATGATAAAAATGTAAAACCATCGACATCCGGCATCTTTATATCGGAAAGTATCAGATCAAAAGGTTGTTCCTTGATCATCTGTTTCGCATCATTCACATTGGTTGCCGTTTCGATTTTGAAATCTTTTTTTACCAACCACGATTTCAACATCAAACAGATGGTTAAATTATCATCGACTATGAGTATACTTTTGTTCATTTCATTAATAAAAAGAATTCAGGGCAGTAGAATGAATTTTTATCACTTTTTGTTTTTTTCTTTGTCCAGTTCTTTGGATATCACGATTGATGCATATAGCTGGAATACTGCTCCGGCAACCATTGCCAGTACCCATTCGTTTCGTTGTCTGAACATCAGGTATGTTGCAGCCACCATACAGAGGAGGGAGAAAACCTGAAAATTAAACAGCCTTTTTCCGCGAATACTTTTACCCGGATAGGGTGTTGTGACCGTAATAACAGAGAACAATGCCACCGCGAAAGCCATGATCCAGGGGGCAGCAACAGGTACGAACAAATATAGGATTGCCGACAACAATATTACAATGCCGGAAATTCGAAGCAAAATATCTTTAGAGCTCTGCATCTTCAATTTACTTTTTTTTGGAAAATGTCATCCAAAATCCAAAACCGGTTATTAGACCGCGCTATTTTCTCACAAATATAAGAATTATTTTTTGACTTTCCGATATAATCAATACTCCCAAAACGATTTATGGCAAGCTCAAAGCTATACCATTACTCAATAATAAAAATATCCTCGTTTTCTTTTTTCATCAGGTAATTCTCCCGGGCAAATTTTTCAAGATCATCGTTATTGGATTGGAGTTCATTCAGTTTCTCCTTGTCTGATTCTGTCTGTTCGTGGTAGAATTCTATCTGTGATTCAAGGTCTCTGATCTGCGTGTCGAACTTAATCCTTTTGGTTACGCTGCTGTCACTTAAAAAAAACAGCATCACAATCAGTATAAGGAGTATGACAATCTGATAGGAGGTGAGTCCCAGCACTCTCTTCGATTGTAACATCTTCACTATCTGTTTCATTTCTACAGGCGTACATAAAGGTTTGATTCGTGATACAAAAATAGGTTATATTTTCCATTTATGCCAACCATTTCGTGGAAATATATGAATCATGCATGAGAATGACCATGAAGAGAAAAATAATCGTAACGGATTAAAATATCCTGATCACTCATTGTGCAGATTAAACAAAAAAAAGTATCTTTACGCTGATTTGTCGGAATTTTATTTTTATTGTTCACATTATAGATATATGAAGAAACTTTTTTTGACCACTGTTTTGGTAATTTTGGCCACCTCCTTCGCTTATCCCTGTACAAATTTATTGGTAGGAAAAAATGCATCCGTTGACGGATCAACACTTATTTCTTATGCAGCTGACTCATACGGACTATACGGAGAGCTGTATCACTGGCCGGCAAAGCAATACAGACCAGGAGAACTCCTCAGGGTCTATGAATGGGATACCGGAAAATATCTGGGTGATATTCCACAAGCAATGCAGACATATAACGTGATAGGCAACATGAACGAACATCAGCTTGCTATCGGAGAAACCACCTTTGGCGGACGTAGTGAGCTGACCGATTCAACCGGGATCATGGATTATGGCAGCCTGATATATATTACACTTCAACGTGCACGGAATGCCCGTGAAGCGATCACCATCATGACCGACCTGGTCAAGGAACATGGATACTACAGCTCGGGCGAGTCATTCTCTATAGCCGACCCCAACGAGGTATGGATCATGGAGCTGATTGGCAAGGGTGTCGGAAACAAGGGCGCCGTCTGGGTAGCCGTACGTATACCTGACGACTGTGTGGCTGCACATGCCAACCAGGCGCGCATACAGCAGTTTCCACTCAATGATCCTGAAAATTGCCTTTACTCCCCCGACGTAATCTCTTTCGCTCGTCAGAAGGGATACTTCACAGGTGAAGATGCCGATTTCAGTTTTGCCCGGGCTTATGCTCCTCTCGATTTTGGAGCGCTCCGTTTTTGCGAAGCTCGTGTATGGTCTTTCTTTAACAGGGTGAACAAAGAGATGGGTGAATATATCACCTACGCCCAGGGTAAAACAACCGACCCGATGCCACTCTATATCAAACCGGACAAAAAACTGAGTGCACAGGATATCCAGCAGATGATGCGTGACCATTATGAAGGGACTGAGCTGGACTGGCGCTTTGATGTGGGTGCCGGACCCTTCAATTCACCTTACCGCTGGTCACCACTCACCTTCGAAGTTGATTCGGTTGAGTACTGCAACGAACGTCCGATAGCCACGCAACAGACAGGGTTCTCTTTTGTCGCACAGATGCGGTCATGGCTGCCCGATGCCATCGGCGGGATTCTATGGTTCGGAATAGATGATGCCGCTCAAACAGTTTATTATCCTATCTACAGCGGTCATGCCGAAGTCCCTCACGAGATGGCTCCGGGTAATGGTGACCTGCTGAATTTCTCATGGACCTCTGCCTTCTGGATTCACAACTGGGTCTCCAACATGGTATATACCCGTTATAGTGATATGAGCGTTGACATGAAAAATGTGCAGTCCAGGCTCGAAGAGCAGTTTAAAGCTTCTCAACCCGCAATTGAGGAAAAAGCTGCCGCATTGTATGAGAAATCTCAGCCTGAAGCTGTTCACTATCTCACGCAATACTCCAATAACCTGGTGAAGGAAGGAGTAGCTGAATGGAAGAAGCTTGGTGAGTACCTCATGGTGAAATACATCGATGGTGTAGTTAAGAAAGAGGAGAACGGTCAGTTCAAACGAAACCCGCACGGATTGCCCGCCTTCCCTGACCGACCGGGATATTCAAATGAATATTACGAAAAGATAGTCGATCAGACAGGAGATAAA
>JAAYGM010000126.1 GCA_012727735.1 Bacteroidales bacterium
ACAGCTGCAATATGCAGCTCACTCGCTGCTGAGATGTATGGTCTGGAGGTCCTCGCGGATGGTATTGAGACCAACAAAAGAAACTTCACCCGATTTTTTATTCTGGCCAGGGAGGAGATGCTGCGTGAAGTGCAGAAAGAGAACCATATCAATAAATCCTCTCTGGTTTTTGTGCTGCCGCATAACGAAGGAACGCTGTCGAGGGTGCTCTCCGTGTTGTCGTTTTATGGTATCAACCTCACCCGCATACAGTCGCTCCCCATCATTGGCAGTGAGTGGGAGTATCAGTTTTATATCGATCTCACGTTCGATGACTACAACCGTTACAAGCAATCCATCGATGCAATCATGCCCCTTATCAGCCGGCTGAAGGTGCTGGGTGAATACAGGGAAGAGAAGGAAGCTACTGATAAATAAAAATATAAGAAGAATGATGCATATTGAACCCGCTGAACATATAAAATCGATAACGGAATATTACTTTTCCGTAAAGCTGGCCGAGGTTGCCCGCATGAACGCAGAAGGGAAGAACGTGATCAGCCTGGCTGTAGGTGCTCCCGACCGTATGCCGTCGCAGGCAACCATCGACACACTCTGCGAAACCGCCCAACGCCCCGATGTACATGCCTATCAGCCTTACACCGGTATTCCGGAACTGCGAAAAGCATATAGTGACTGGTACAGGAGGATTTACAACGTTGCGCTTTCTCAGGAGGAGGTGTTGCCACTGATAGGATCGAAAGAGGGTATCCTGCATATATCGATGACCTTCCTGAATGCCGGTGATGGCGTGCTGGTGCCTAACCCGGGATATCCCACCTACAAATCGGTGTCCAATCTGCTCAGAGCGAATGTTATTGAATATGATTTGCTGGAGACTGAAGGATGGCAACCCGATTTTGCAGCGCTGGAGAAGATGGATCTCTCCCGTGTGAAACTGATGTGGGTCAATTACCCCAATATGCCTACCGGTGGCAATGCATCGGTTGAACTGTTTGATAAACTGATCGCTTTCGGAAAGAGGCATGATATTGTCATCTGTCATGATAACCCCTATAGCTTTATCCTGAATGACAATCCGATGAGTATATTGTCACTGCCGGGAGCAAAAGAGATATGTATCGAACTCAATTCGCTGAGCAAATCGCATAACATGTCCGGATGGCGTATGGGTATGCTGGCCTCCAATACCCAGTTTGTGAAATGGGTGCTCAAGGCAAAGAGCAATATCGACAGCGGACAGTTCAAACCGATGCAGCTGGCAACCGTTGCCGCTCTTTCGAACAGCGCCGAATGGCATGCAGAGATGAACAGGATCTATGCAGAGCGGCGTGTCTGGGCAGAAAAGATCATGGAGCTGCTTGATTGTTACTACGACAAGCGTCAGGTAGGGTTGTTCGTGTGGGGTAAACTGAACGATGAAGCCCCGGGAAGCGAATCTATCGCGAATGATCTTCTGCATAATGCCCGTGTTTTTATCACTCCTGGCTTTATCTTCGGCAGCAACGGTGAACGTTTTATCCGTATATCTCTGGGCTCATCGGTAGAGAAGTTGCAGGAGGCTTATCAGCGAATTGAGACGTTTGTAAAGAGGTGAGATACAGGATTTGTGAAAAGGAAAATTAATCAGCAGGTTTCTTACAGTGATTTGCTGATTGCTTCATAAGAATAAGAAATGATAACAATATAAGAACAAAAAATATGGAATTCGAATCAATTTTATTGCCGGGAATAGATGCAAAGAGACCGCTTGTGATTGCCGGTCCATGCAGTGCCGAGACGGAAGAACAGGTGATGACCACGGCCAGGCAGCTGGCTGCTGTTGGAGTGAAGATATACAGGGCCGGGGTGTGGAAGCCGAGAACGAAGCCGGGTGGCTTTGAGGGTGTGGGCAGCCCCGCACTGAAGTGGATGATGCAGGCCGAGAAAGAGACAGGCATGTATATGGCCACCGAGGTAGCTACAGAGAAGCATGTCTATGAAGCATTGAAATATGGTGTTGATATCTTGTGGATTGGTGCCCGCACGGCTGCAAACCCGTTCGCCGTACAGGAGATTGCCGATACCCTGAAGGGTGTGGATATCCCCGTGTTAATCAAAAACCCGGTCAATCCCGACCTCGAGTTATGGATTGGTGCACTGGAACGGTTGTACAACGCCGGAATAAAGCGGCTGGGAGTGATTCACAGAGGCTTCAGCACTACGGATAAGACAATCTATCGCAATATTCCGCAATGGCATATACCCATTGAGCTCAAACGACGTTTCCCCACGCTGCCCATAATATGTGACCCGAGCCATATCGGCGGTGACCGCAATCTGATCTTCAAACTGAGTCAGCAGGCGATGGATCTGAACTATTCAGGCTTGATTATTGAGTCGCACTGTTCCCCCGATGATGCATGGAGCGACAAGGCTCAGCAGATCACACCTGCCGTCCTTAAGGAGATCCTCGAAACCATCGTTATACGCAACACGGTGCAGACCACCGAAGATCTCTCCGTCCTGCGCGATCAGATTGATGATCTCGATAATGAGCTGCTGCAGCTGCTTGCCAAGCGTATGCGCGTATCGAGGGAGATAGGACACTATAAGCTGGAGCATGATATGCCTATCCTGCAGACACAACGTTATGATCAGATATTGACAGACCGTGCCTACCAGGGTGAACGGATGGAAATGTCGGGTGCTTTTGTCAAAAAAGTGCTGGAGGCCATCCACTCCGAGTCGGTACGTCAGCAGATGGTGGTGATGGAGAAAGCGAAGAAGTAACAAACAGAAGAGAGGAAAGATGAAAATATTAATTCTCGGAGCAGGCAAGATGGGATCATTCTTTGCCGATGTGCTCAGTTTCGATCACGAGGTGGCAGTGTTGGATACCGATCCCCAAAAGTTGCGCTTTATTTATAACACACAACGCATGACCGATCCGGGTGAGGTGAAGGATTTTGCACCGGAGCTGGTAATCAATGCCGCCACACTTAAATATACGATACCTGCGTTCGAGAAGGTGTTGCCTTTTCTTCCGGAGACATGCATCCTGAGTGATATCGCCTCAGTGAAAACAGGACTGGAGGAGTTTTACAGGGAGCGAACCCGTCCCTTTGTCTCCACACACCCCATGTTTGGTCCCACCTTTGCCAGCCTGAGCGACTTAAGCTCACAGAGTGCCATCATTATCTCGGAATCATCCCATTTGGGAAAGGTCTTTTTCAGGGATCTCTATCAGGGACTTAAGCTGAATGTGTTTGAATATTCCTTCCGGAAGCATGATGAAACCATCGCCTATTCACTCTCTATTCCTTTTGCCTCCACACTGGTGTTTGCCTCTGTGATGAAGCATCAGGATGCACCGGGGACCACCTTCAAGAAGCATATGCACATAGCAGAGGGGCTGCTCTCGGAAGATGATTTCCTGCTGACTGAAATACTCTTCAATCCCTACACCTCAGAGCAGGTAGAGCAAATCCGGAAGAAGCTGAGAGAGCTGCTCGATATTATTGGTGATAAAGATTCTGAACGGATGAAAGAATTTCTGAAAGAGGTGAG
>JAAYGM010000127.1 GCA_012727735.1 Bacteroidales bacterium
GGTGCATACAGCGCCTGGTCCTGGGGCGTCAGCCGTCTGATTGACGGTCTTGAACTCGTCAGGGACGAATTGCCTGTCAACTTAAGCCACCTCGCCATCACCGGCTGCTCCTTCGCAGGAAAAATGGCACTATATGCAGCTGCCTTTGACGAACGGATCGCCCTGACCATCGCGCAGGAATCAGGTGGCGGCGGTGCGGCTGCCTGGAGGGTCTCCGAAACTCTGGGTGAGGTGGAGACACTGGCCAGGACCAGCCACGTATGGTTTATGGAGAAGATGTTCCGGTTCTCAGAAGCTGTGAACAAGCTCCCCTTCGACCACCATGAACTGATGGCGATGGTCGCACCACGTGCTTTGCTCTGCCTGGGCAACCCCGACTACGAATGGCTGGCGGATGAATCGGGTTACGTCTCCTGCAAGGCGGCACAGCGGGTCTGGGAATCATTCGGGATAACAGACCGGTTCGGATTCTCCATCGTGGCAGATCATGGCCATTGCATGCTGCCTGATGTACAACGACCGGAGGTGGAAGCATTTCTGGACAGATTCCTGCTGAGTGATACCTCTGTAAATACAAATGTGGAGGTTCACCCATATCCGGATACAGACTACCAAAGATGGATAAGCTGGTAAAAATTCCATGCAGAAGCAAGGATCAACCATAGTTATAAATTTATTTGATAGCTGTTATGTATTCTTTCAATGAAGATTTTCTCTCAATATTCATTAAAACAACTCCAGATAACATATCTTTGCATTGATGATTCTTATTAAAATTTAGGCAAATAAGCTGTAAAAAGCTGAAAGACTGCAGTTATCAGACATCAGGATCACTTAATTTATGAAGTGGAGTACGTAAGATCAATCAGGAATTATTGTTTTTAATGTGTTGTGTACGTACACAACCGCCTGTTTTTATCTATTTTTTAACATTCTAACGTAAAGTTCATTGTATCGGATTACCCTTATTATTCATCAAAAACTGGGAATAACAGAAATATGATCATTAAACACAATTAAACTGAAAAAAAAGTGCGGCTCTTTGGTTATTGTGTACGTACACAATAACATCTCTTCCGAAAAGGGACCACAATATAGCAGTATGAAAGTTGTTGCATCTTGAATTAATCAAATAAAAAGTAGAAAACTATATTGTAGAAGAAGTAGTAGTAATACCAGTTATGTTGTATAAAAACATCCGATACCACATTAGAAAACAAAATTTCCGCAAACATTGAACTGGTGAATGACACAATGATCAACGCGAAAGACTTTATTTAATTATTAATCTAAACAAATCAGAGAATGAAAAGAAAAAGTTCAAATCTATTAAGAGGATTCTTGCTCACATTGTTGAGTACAGTTTCCATCTGTCTGTTTGCTCAGAACGTGACGCTGAGAGGGACGGTTGCCGATACAGGGGGAGAACCGCTGATTGGTGTCACAGTCCAGGTACAGGGAACAACCATCGGCACTGTTACAGATATCGATGGTAATTTCACCCTTTTAAATGTGCCATCCGATGCTACGATTGAGGTATCATACGTCGGGATGCGTCCGCGGACAATTTCACTGAATGGAAGAACAACAATAGCTGTTGTCCTGGAAGAAGACACAGAGCTATTGGATGAGTTGGTAGTGGTCGGTTACGGTACCATGCGCCGTGAAGCTGTAACCGGCTCGGTATCCTCCATGCAGGGAGATGTTTTGCGTGACATCCCCACGGGCAATGTAACCACAGCCCTGCAGGGACGCTTACCCGGTGTACAGATGCAACAAAGCAGCTCCAAACCGGGAGCAGATATGCAGATTCGCATCCGCGGTACCCGTTCACTCAATGCAGAGAACGATCCGTTGGTGGTGCTTGACGGGATCCCGTTTGCCGGAACACTTTCCGACATCAATCCCAACGATATAAAGAGCATTGATATCCTGAAGGATGCCTCATCTACTGCAATTTACGGATCAAGAGGTGCCAACGGGGTGATCATGATCAGCACCTTCAAAGGCATGGCTGGTCAGAAGCCCAGAGTAAGCTACAATGCTTATTACGGAGCAAAGACACTCTTCAATCGTTATCCGATGATGAGTGGCGAAGAGCTCTATGAATTGCGTCATATCGCCGGCATCTACAGGGAGGACCTGGGTAACGGCAACAGTCGCCCCACCATGGGAAGTGATGAAGTGGAAGGTGTCAACACCGACTGGCAGGATCTGATGTTTGAATCAGGCATGGTGATGAGCCATGACATCGGTGTATCCGGTGGTACGGCAGGGGGCAGCTACACCTTTGGTGCCGGTTATTATGAAGATAAATCACTGATGCCCGGACAGGATTATAACCGCATCAACCTGCGGGCCAATATCGACCAGAGTGTCGGTAAATACCTTCGTTTCGGACTTACCTCCAACAACAACTATAATGTGACCAACGCATCAAACCTGGGGATGTACAATGTACTGGCTACCTCCCCGCTGATTGACCCCTACGCTGAAGATGGGACGGTGAAACCGATCATACACTCTATCGCTGACAACTACTGGACCTTCACCCGTGACAGAGTGCTTGATCTGGGTGAGAGATATGCCGACAACCGGAAAGGTTATGGTTCCTATAACTCACTTTATGGTGAGGTGAAGATACCGGGTATTGAAGGACTCAGCTACCGCATTAATCTGGGGCTGAACCTGAGGGGCTTTAACAGAGGACAGTACCAGGGTATGGGCGTTTTCAGCGACACCCCTTCTGCAGCCTCTACCGGATCGCTCGAGAAATCACAAACTTACCAGTGGGTGGTGGAGAATGTGGTCACTTACGATAAATACTTTGACAAGCATCATTTCAACTTCACGGGACTCTATTCAGAAGAATCCACCCATTACGATCGTTCGCTCGTGAGTGCACTCAACATCCCCTCCGACCATTTCCAGTACTGGAACCTGGGACAGGCTTCAAAGGATGATGTGACCGTCGACCCTAACGACCAGCATTACGAAGAGTGGGGACTGAAATCATGGATGGGTCGTGTGATGTATGACTATGACAACCGCTATATGCTCTCTGTTGCCTTGCGTTCAGATGGCTCCTCCCGTCTTTCACCGGGATACAAATGGCACACCTACCCCGCCATCTCTGCCGGCTGGAATATTGCAAGGGAGGCGTTTATGGAGAATATCACCACCGTGGACAACCTGAAGCTGCGTCTCGGATGGGGACAGACCTCCAACCAGGCTGTCACCCCCTATGCCACACTCGGCAGGCTCTCCCTGCGGCCCTATAACTTTGGCAGCACCACCACCACCGGTGCGTATGTATCTGAAGTGCCCAACCCGGAACTGGGATGGGAGTTCTCCAGCACCTACAATGTCGGGGTCGACTTCTCTCTGTGGAACAGCAGACTGCGCGGTTCAGCCGATTATTATATTGTCAATACCAATGATCTGCTGATGAAGGTAAACCTTCCCTCCACATCGGGTGTAGGCAGTTTCTGGGGTAACATCGGCAAGTCGAGGAACAAAGGGTTTGAACTGGCACTTTCCGGTACCATTATCGATGACAAGAATGGCTGGAGCTGGGATGCCGGTCTCAACTTCTACTCCAACCGCAATGAGATCGTCGAACTAGTGTCGGCACAGGATAGTGGCGATACGAAAGGGAAAGAGCGTGATGTAATCAACTCCTGGTTTGAAGGTTATCCCATCAACTCCATTTTCGATTTTGAAAAGATCGGTCTATGGCAGGAAGGTGATCCCTATCTCGATATCCTGGAACCGGGAGGAAACGTGGGAATGATCAAGGTGAAATATGATGGTGAATATGGCACGAACGGCGAACCGGTACGTCAGATTGGCGCAGATGACCGACAGATCATGAGCGCAGACCCCGATTGGTTGGGTGGCTTCAACACACGGGTAGCCTACAAAAATTGGGACCTCAATGTGATCGGAACCTATCAGCATGGTGGCATCCTGGTGAGCTCACTACATGCCGCCAATGGTTACCTGAATATGCTCTCCGGTCGCCGCGGTAACGTGAAAGTAGACTACTGGACACCCGATAACACCGATGCCAAGTACCCGATGCCGGGTGGTATTCAGAGTGGTGACAACCCGAAATATGGCAGCACACTCGGTTATTTCGATGCTTCCTACTTCAAGGTGGGCCAGATCACACTTGGTTACAACTTTGACCCGCAGACCGATTGGTTCCGTAATTCCGGTATCACCAATGCACGTCTCTACTTTAGCATCCAAAACGCTTTCGTGCTCTTCTCCCCTTACAACAAAGAATCGGGACTGGATCCGGTAACCAACTCCTTCGGCAATCAAAACGCTGCGGTAACAACAAGTCTGCCCTACAACGCTAGCAACATGCTGACAGTGGGGACAAACAGCCCGCAAACACGTAACTATTTGGTTGGAATCAACCTGACATTCTAAAAATCATGCAATATTATTAATAATGACAACATTAGATATGAAAAAAATAAATTACAAGCATATATTGGGAATGATCGTAGTGGCATTTATGGCATTCGGTTGTTCCAATGATATCCTGGAGGAAAAACCCCGCTCCATCTATGAGCCCGGATTCTTCAAGACCGAACAGGGTATACAGTACGGATTGACCTCTCTCTATGCACACACCCGTTACTTCCTGGGACAGTACTACTATGCCGCGTCTCAGAATGGAACCGACGAGTACACCTATGCACAGAGTGCCGATAACAACTTCAAGGATACCGATATGTCAGGTGTGGGTTCACTGAACCCCTCGAGCAGTCGTTCAGACGCACTCTGGGGTACTGTCTATTCCAACATCAACACCGCCAGTGGCATCATCGAGAATGCCAGCGAAGTGGGACTGTCGGAAGAGTTGATCTCCGAAGCACGTTTCTGGCGTGCGTTTGACTACTTCCTCCTGGTACAGACTTTTGGTGGTGTACCTCTCGATTTAGGATCCGGTGAGCTGATGTTCAACACATCACCCTCCCGTGTTTCGGTCCGCAATACCGTACCTGAAGTATATACGAAAGCAGTCTTTCCTGATCTCAAGACAGCGATAAGCAATCTGCCCGAGACGGGACGCCTGACCGGGACAGTGACAAAAACAGCTGCCCGTCTGTTCCTGGCAAAAGCTTATCTGACCTATGCCTGGTGGCTGGAGAACCCGAACGGTATCCCTACCTATCCGGAGACACCGCGGGTGGACCCCGACGGACATGACGCTGCCTGGTATTTCCAGGAAGCCTATAATCTGTCGCTGGAGGGTATCAATAACCCCGGTGAGTTCGGACTGCTCGATCATTTTTATGATGTACACCTGGGCAATAACGACCGCAACAAGGAGATTGTACTTTATTCCGATCACATTGAAGATGAGTATTACAATGTTGCAAGTCTTTCATATTCCAACGGTACAGCTCCGGAAAACTATGCTGTCTGGTATGTCACAAGCAACTATGGTAATATCCGCAGCTCTGCCGATGGAAGCACATACGACGTATCATCGGTGCAACGCGACGCCGTGCAGTGGGGCGGACGTCCCTGGACACGTATGGCTCCCACTATTGAAGCTTACACTGAGACATTTACCGATAAAGACATTGACAGCCGCTTTGACGGCACCTTTGCTACTGTTTATTACGGTAACTGGGGAAAAGCAGGTAATGCAAATGAGGTCCTTTATAATGCGAATGGACTTCCGGTCAATAACGGTGATCCCGTACTAACCTTCCTCGATGAAGAACCGGCTATTGCCGTTACTTATCCTGCAGGAGCAGGACAAAGCAATGTGGGTGCCGGCACCCTGCCCGGCAGGGCCGACTGGGTGATCGCGCCGAGTGGCATCAGCCGCATCTACTATCCGGGTTTATGGAAGCTGGGGACTTATCGTACCGATAACGGAACCGGACTGGGACAACCCAATGGTGCCATCACACGACCATGGAACATTGCCAAGTTCTCCGAATTCTACCTTATCGCCGCCGAGGCTGCCGTAAAAGGTGCTTCCGGATCGATGACAGCCCGCGAGCTGGTGAACGTACTGCGTGCACGTGCCGGTAAATGGCGCTGGAAAAACAATGGCAACTACGAGAAGGTGGAAGACAACAGTGCCGCCATGGTGGCTGCCACCCCTGCTGTGATTGATATCAACTACATACTTGCGGAACGCAGCCGTGAATTGTTCGGTGAAGGCCATCGCTGGAATGACCTGGTGCGTACACAGAAATGGGCTGAGCTGGCAGGCTCCTATACCATTTCCGGCTCAGCTGCCGGTGATCATACACCCGTGGTATACACCCGGACCATTGAACCATTTCATTATCTGCGTCCTATCCCGCAGGGACAGATTGATGGTATGACGATGACCGAGGAGGAAAAGAAAGCCTATCAGAACCCGGGTTATTAACTATCTGTAATTTAAACAGGTAATACAAAGTGAGTAAAATGCTCATTTTGTATTACCTTTTAATTATTATGAGTATATTTAAAAATTAATCTGTATCAGGCTGTGCTTAACCCTTTTGATGAGGTGTTAAGTAATCCACCTCAAAACCCGAAAAATATTTTAAGATGAATAGAACGGTAATTGCATCAATCAAATGAACAGCAATTGCCGGGTTTAAAATCGATAAAGAGAAAAAACTCTATGAGAGCGAAGATATACATCACACTCTGTGTTTTAGCTATTTGCATTTCATCCTATTCAGAGGCTTCCGAACGCTTCGTACTATACGAGGGGGAGGGTGGTTTTCACTGGATTCACCAGGGGGAAGCCCACCCTCTTCTTATTGATGAAGAGGAAGATGGAGCAGTGCTCCGCGCTGTAAAGGACCTGCAGTCAGATGCACAAAAAGTGACCGGTATCCTGCCAGTAATGATCCATTCTCCCGGCACGGCTGAGGTAATCATCATTGGTTCCATGCAGCAGAGCCGCTGGATCAAACAGTTGATTGATGATGGAAAAATAGATGGCGAACAATTAAAGGGTAAGAGAGAGAAATTTCTTATCACCACGGTGAAAAACCCATTGCCGGGAGTGAAGGAGGCAGTGGTGATTGCCGGCAGCGACAGACGGGGAACCATTTATGGAATTTATGAACTCTCCCGGCAGATAGGCGTATCACCATGGTACTGGTGGGCCGATGTGCCTGTCGAAAAGAGAGCGGCCATCAGCATCAGAGAGGGTCTCTTTACAGATGGGGAACCGGCTGTGGAATATAGGGGCATCTTCCTCAACGATGAAGCACCGGCACTGAGCGGATGGGCTCACGAGACCTTCGGGGGATTTAACCTCCTGTTTTACGAGAGAGTGTTCGAGCTGATTCTTCGCCTGAAGGGTAACTTCATCTGGCCGGCCATGTGGGGCAATGCCTTTTATGATGACGACCCCACCAACGGGCAGCTTGCCGACGAGATGGGTATCGTTGTCGGCACCTCCCACCACGAACCGATGGGACGGGCACACGACGAATGGCGCCGTTATGGCCATGGTGACTGGAACTACCAGACCAATGCACCTGCATTGCATGATTTCTGGAAAGAGAGCATGGAGCGGATGAAAGAGCATGAGACACTGGTCACCGTGGGTATGCGTGGCGACGGTGATGAGCCGATGAGTGAGGAGAGCAACATCTCACTGCTGGAAGAGATCATTGATGGTCAGCGGAACATCATATCGGATGTGACCGGCAGAAAAGCAGAGGAGACTCCTCAGGTGTGGGCTCTCTACAAGGAGGTGCAGGACTATTACGACAAGGGTATGCGGGTGCCGGACGATGTGACACTGCTGTTGTGTGACGACAACTGGGGGAATGTCAGGAAGCTGCCACTCCCCGATGAGCCGGAACGTGCCGGCGGCTATGGAATGTACTATCATTTTGACTACGTGGGTGGACCCCGTAATTATAAATGGATCAATGTGACGCAGGTACAACGGATGTGGGAGCAGATGAACCTCACCTACAGCCACGGTGTGGACAGGATTTGGGTGGTCAATGTGGGAGATCTGAAACCGATGGAGTATCCCATTAGTTTCTTTCTCGATATGGCATGGAACCCGAACCAGTTCAACGCAACCAACCTGTTACATCATACCGAGAGATGGAGTGCCCAGCAGTTTGGTGAAAAGTACGCAAAAGAATCGGCCCGTCTGATCAATCTTTATACCCAATATAAC
>JAAYGM010000128.1 GCA_012727735.1 Bacteroidales bacterium
AGGTTCTTCGCCTGTTCATAGTTCATTTCCAGTTCATCAACGATCATACGTGTGCCTCTGTCGACCAGCTTCTGGTTGGTGAGCTGCATGTTGACCATACGATTATCTTTCACCCTTCCCAGTTGGATCATGGTGCTGGTCGTGATCATGTTCAGCACCAGCTTCTGTGCTGTGCCCGATTTCATGCGTGTGCTGCCTGTCACATATTCGGGACCGACAATTGGTTCTATCTTTATCTCAGCTTCCACAGCCACCGGTGAATCGGGGTTACAGCTGATGGCACCCGTAAGGATTCCTTTCTCCCGTGCCCGGCGCAGTGCACCAATGACATAGGGTGTCGTGCCTGAGGCGGCGATACCCACCAGCACATCATTCACGTTGATCTTATACTCCATCAGATCCTCCCATCCCTTATCAATGTCATCTTCTGCTGCTTCTACGGGGTTGCGCAGGGCGCTGTCACCACCTGCTATCAGCCCGATCACGTAGGTGTTGGGCATGCCGAACGTGGGTGGTATCTCCGAGGCATCGAGCACCCCCAGCCGTCCGCTGGTACCCGCACCCAGGTAAAAGAGCCGTCCGCCGCGCCGCATGCGCTCAACGATGCCGGTCACCAGCTTCTCTATTTCGGGGATTGTTTTTTCAACGGCGAGTGCGACCTTCCGGTCCTCAGCGTTGATCTCCGTCAGCAACTCCAGTACCGATTTTTTTTCCAGATCGTTATAGTTTGATGCCTGTTCTGTTATTTTAATGAATGTCATTCCGAAGTTGATTTACTGATAAAATTCGATTAATCCATCCATGGGTGATTGTATTATCTTCCCGATTGCAATTTCTTTCTCTGCTGCTACCTCTTTGAGTATATCAGAGAAATACCATGCAATGGAACCTGCAAAATGGACACTGTTTTTTTGATAGTTGTACTGCATCACGTTCCTGTCGAAGAATGCAGAGAACTCACCGGTCACTATCTTTCTGATGCTTTTATCATCAATGTGACTGAGCAGGAAGGGCGCAAGGGTTGCCAGAAAACGACTGGGGAAGGGTTGCCGGTAGACACGCTCGATAATAAGCGCAGGTGTGAGGTTGTACTCCTCCAGCAGCTTTTCTCTCAGTCCAAGGGTGAGCCGATTCTTCAGTGCATCGCCCACCAGTTGTCTGCCCAGTGCGGCACCGCTGCCTTCATCACCAAGTATAAAACCGAGCGGTGGTACCTGATAGATGATCTCACTGCCGCTCCACTCACATGAGTTACTCCCGGTACCCATGATACAGGCAATACCTGCATCATGACCGCAGAGGCTGTGTGCCGCAGCAATCAGGTCGCTGTATACATTGATGCTGTCTATCGGAAAAGAGTGGTGAATCGCGTTTCTTACCAGGGCTGTTTTCTCGGGAATACATCCGCTCCCGTAAAAGTGAATTGCGTGGGGAGGTCTCTCCTTCAGAAGCGGATAGAGATGCTGTCTGATCTCATCTGCAATCTCCTGTTCTGTCTGATATACCGGGCTGATCCCTTTCCCAGAGAAGCGGTCAATGATCTCTCCGCCCGAGGTGAGGCACCAGTCGGTCTTGGTGGCACCGCTGTCGGCAATCAGTATTGTTGCTGCTGTATGATCCATTAAGTTTGATTCGTTATTCTTCTATTAACCATTATCCGGCACTTATAGTTTGATATAGATATTCTTTTTGTATAAAATATATCCGAACAGCCAGCAGACGGTGATGAAAAGCAGCGCATAGAGCAGCGATCCGAAATAATCCCCCGCCCAGGGTTGAATAAGCACTCCGTAAATAAATGATTTGATGGAGATGAGTTCACCCTGGTATGAAAAACCGATGTTTGCAACCAGGTTGGCCAGGACGCCGGCAAAGATGTAGACGATCAGCGGATTCACGCCGAAAGCGTGGAAAAAACGGCTCCATTTCTCTTTCTTGCGTATGTCGATGATCCAGATAAGCAGACCCAGCAATTGCGCTGCAAAGCCGGTGGTCACAAGCACATATGTAGGGCTCCATATCTTCTTGTTGATGGGGCAGCCATATTGCAGCAGCAGGCCGGAGAAGGCAAGTATCGTACCCCATATCAGCAGCTTCTCCACACGCTTGTGGTTGTCCCTGTTCTCCACAATCAGCTTGCCGAAAAGGAATCCGATGAGAACATGGGCGATGGAGGGGATGGTACTGAGCAGGCCCTCGGGATCGAGTGCAATGCGTACCCCTTCCGGAGTGGTATCTTTGAACATGTGAGCGGTACCCCACAGTGCTTTGTCCACCACGGCAATGATGTTCCCTTCCGACATCTCAAACCCTTTTCCAAATCGGAGAAGCAGGTAATATCCGGCCAGTAATATGGCAATGACCCATACCAACGATCTGTTTTTTACCAGGATGGCAATCAATGCTGCAAACCCGTAAGCCAGCGCCAGCCGTTGCAGCACACCCAGTATACGCAGCGTGCTGAAATGGGTTGCGGCTGCACCAAACGTCTCTCCCGACGCCAGTCCGCGTGTCAGTTGACCGAACCAACCCAGCGCCAGCCCGATCACGAAGATGAGGATGGTGCGCCGCACGATCTTCAGGATGGCTCCTGTGGAGGGTACGAAGTTGAACTTACGCAGCGACATGAAGGTGGAGACCCCCATGATAAACATGAAGAAGGGGAAGACCAGATCGGTGGGTGTGAGGCCGTGCCATTGCGCGTGGCCTAGAGGTCGGTAGATACTGCTCCACGAACCGGGATTGTTGACCATGATCATGCCGGCGATGGTGATACCGCGGAGGATGTCGAGTGAGAGGAGGCGGCCGCTCTGCCGGGTGACTGGAATTGCGTTCATTGTTGGTATGTATGAATGATGTTCAGCTGTTCTCCCGATCTGATCAGCGGTAAAGGTAGTATTTCTTCGACAATTGCCTGAATGCCTCTTCGTCTTTGGTCCAGTAGGCTTCTATATCTGCAAACAGGTGGTTCCTGCTGAACGCACGGCGGATAAAATCGCTGCCGCTCACCTTGTCGAACATATCGAACCTGTTGTCGGGTGCATGTTCAAACACTTTGTGCTCAGGATAGAGTTGTGCGGCCACCTCCATCACATGAAACTGAATATCCGACAGGCGGGCTTTGTTGAAGTCGGTGAGGTGGATCTGCACCCCCTGCATGTTTGTTCCTGCTCCAACGGAATAGGATGGTTTCAGGTGGATAGGCCGGAAAGTGATCCCGGGAAGTTTTTTCACGTTGAGTGCTCTGGCAAATTCTTCGGCGTTGATCCATTCAGCTGCGAACATCTCAAAGGGGAGGGTGTATCCCACGCCGATGGAGAGATAGCCCAGCTCGCCCAGTATACCCGATACCGGGTAGAAGTAGGCAGAGTGGGCGAAGGGGATATGGGGTGATGTGGGCACCCAGGGCAGTCCGGTATCTTCGAAATGCATCTTACGGCGCCACTTCTTCATCTTCACCACCGTCAGTCTGCAGGGTTGCGGGATCATCCCCTCACCGTTGATCATCTCCGCCAGCTCACCGCAGGTGAGACCGTACACATAGGGGATCTTCAGCTGGCTGACGAACGAGAAATAACCCTCTTCCACCAGGTTACCCTCTACCTTGATGCCTCCCAGGGGGTTGGGACGGTCCAGCACCACGAATTCGATGTTGTTTTCCGCTGCCGCCTGCATCGCCAGGAACATGGTGGAGATGTAGGTGTAAGAGCGACAGCCGATATCCTGAATATCGTACACCAGCAGATCGATCCCCTCCAGCATCTCTTTCGTGGGTTTGCGTGTGGCTCCGTACAGTGAGTAGACAGGTACGCCGGTGTTGGGATCTTTGAAGTCGGCGACCTTATCACCCGCATGCACATCACCGCGAACGCCGTGCTCCGGACCGTACAGGGCCACGAGCTGCACATTGGGTGCTTCGTGCAGGATATCGATGGTCGACTTCAGGTTGTTGTCCACACCGGTAGGGTTGGTGATCAGACCTACCCGTTTCCCCTGCAGGATTTTGAACCGGGATGCTTTCAGTACCTCTATGCCTGTCTTCATCCGAATAGTCTGTGCGTATCCGGATGAGGTGATCAGCATGCAGCACATCATCATTGTAAAAATCAAACTTCTTCTTCCGGAGAGGATGAGGAAGCCGTGTGAACCATCTTTCCTTGTGACGCGTTGTTGAATCATACTTTCATTTTTCATATTGTTACTGTTCCGTTGTGACCTCCCCGGCCGGTTGAATCGCTTTTTTCGACTTCCCGAACTCCTTGTCCACTTTGATAAAGGGGATAAGGATCAGCGTAGGGATGGTGAGGATCATGATCAGGATAAAGAAATGTTCATACCCCAGATGCTCCTGTATCCAACCGGCTGCCATGCCCGGCAGCATCATCCCCAGCGCCATGAAGCCGGTGCAGATGGAGTAGTGAGCCGTCTTGTGCTCACCCTGCGAGAAATAGATCATATAGAGCATGTATGCCGTAAACCCGAAGCCATAACCGAGCTGTTCAACGGCGACTGCCAGGTTCACCCAGAAGAAGTTATCCGGTTGATAGATCGATAAGAAAACATAAGCCACGTTAGGCAGGGTGATGGCCAGCGCCATCGGCCACAGCCAGTGCTTCAGCCCGTGACGCGATGCCACGATGCCACCGAGAATACCACCGATGGTGAGCGCTATCACACCTATCGTACCGTAGACCAGTCCCACCTGCTGCGTGCTTAAACCCAGGCCGCCAATGTCGCGTGCATCGAGCAGAAAAGGGGAGGCCAGCTTCACCAGCATCGCTTCTGCCAGGCGGAACAACAGCATGAATGCAATGGCTAAGACAATGCCTTTTTTTGTGAAGAATGAGGCAAAGGTCCTGCCGAATTCCGCGGCAACCTCTTTAGGTGTACGGGCCGCTTTACCTGTATCGCTGGAGGGACGGGGCAGTATTATCCGGTGATAGACAGCGAAAGCAATAAAGAGTCCTGCAAGAATAAAAAAGGTGATGCTCCAGGCAAATGGTATTCTGCCGGTAGATTTCTCGAAGAATCCTGCCAGGATGATCAGCAGTCCCTGGCCCGTGATCATGGCCAGGCGATAGAAGGTGCTGCGGATGCCGACGAAGAAGGATTGCTGTGAGTCATCGAGTGCCAGCATGTAGAACCCGTCGGCGGCGATGTCATGCGTGGCGGAGCTGAAGGCCATCAGCCAGAAGAAGGCGAGCGATGCCTGCAGGTAGAAAGGTGTGGGCAGGGTGAAGGCGATACCCGCCAGGCCGGCACCTATCAGCAGCTGCATGGAGACGATCCACCACCGTTTTGTTTTCAGGATATCCACAAAAGGGCTCCAGAACGGTTTGATGACCCAGGGGAGGTAGAGCCAGCTGGTGTAGAGGGCGATATCGGTGTTGGAGAGCCCGAAACGCTTGTATAAAATTACAGAGATGGTCATCACCGCCACATAAGGCAGTCCCTCGGCGAAATAGAGTGTGGGTATCCAGCTCCATGGAGAGCGTGTTGCTTTATTCATTTGTCGTCTGTTTTAGTATTTCTTGTCGGTCTGCGTCCCGGGGAAGTAATGCTGCAGTATCTCCTCAAAGCGGTAACCCTTCTCCGCCATCATGGCCGCACCGATCTGGCAGAGGCCTACGCCGTGTCCCCAGCCGGCACCGGTCAGCGTGAACTGCTGCGGTATCCCCTCCTCGTTCTCCTCCCCGGCATCCACCACGAAGGCGGAGCTGTAGAGGTGTGAGGGGGAGAGGGTGCGCCGTATCTCCAGCTCCTTGCCGATGGTCATCACCCGCTCCGTGCCGATGATCTTCAGCCGGATGATCCGTCCCGAGGTGCCCCTTTCGAGGGGTTCCAGGGCGATGATCTCACCATAATCAATGCCGGAGCGCTCTCTGATGAGGCCTGACAGCTGCTCCTGAGAGTAGACAACCGTCCATCGGTAGAAGTCGGCTGTCTCCCGGTCGTAGTCGTTCAGCACCTGTCTGAGCACAGCAGCATCCTGTGTGTGGCAGAAGGCAGGAGGGGCAGAGCGGATCCACTCTTCGGCGTGCTCTTCCACCGTCAGGTCGGGCAGGGGAGCATCATCGGTATAATCAGCCTTACCCTGCAGGTAGGGGTGGGGGATCGGTTCCCAGACATTCTCGAAGGTCTCCATGATGCCGCCGCAGCATTTCGAGAAACGGGCATCACAGATGCTATCACCGTAGGCGATCACCCTGCCGCGTGTCTGATCGACCGCTGCACTCACCAGCGGGGTGGACTGCCGCGTGATGCCCTGATAGCGCTGGCAGTGGTCGTCGGCGCATACGTCGAACAGGGAATGATCCTCCCGGTCATACCAGCGGACGATCTCGGTGGGTGATTCAAAAGAGGTCTGATAGTCGCCTGCAATCTCCTTGTTCTTTTGCAACTGTGCCAGCAGCCAGCTGCGCGAGATGACCGCATGCGCTTTCAGCAGCTCCCCGGAGCTGGTGGCGCTCATCTCTGAAGAGATCACGCTCCTGAGGTAATCCTCCAGGGAGACGATGTTGATGGCGGTGATGCCGCCCTTCTCCGCGATGAACTTCAGCCCTCCCTGAAAACGCTGGTTCTCCCTCCGTTCCCAGTGGAAGTGAAGGCCGATGATCACATCCTTCAACTCGAATGAGTCGCTGTGCAGATCATCCGATGCAAAAGTGATCTCCTCCTGTTTCTCACCATTGAAGAGAATTCTCCCTTCCGAATGTTCCACCCTGTAATTGCCAGGGGGGAAATTTTTTCCTTTCAGTTTGTAGGGGGTAAGCAGCGAAAAACTGATCTCAGCCTGCTCCAGCATGATGCCTACATGTATCAGCGGATCGTTCATGTTATTTGATTTTGTTTCAGACATTCAAGATGATCTATTTTATCTTCATTCTCTTTCTTGCCTGTAGTTCCCATGTTCTTATTCTGTCTTTATAGAGGTTATGGCTGTTCATCTTCACAATATCGAGTGATGCATCGCTGTTCTCTTCCCAGCGGCGGCAGAGGTAGAGGATGTCATAGATCCGTCCTATCTGATAGCGGCGTGAGATATTCAGTCCGAGTGCATAGTCCTCGCCATAGCTCGTGTTGGGCACTTTGATCTCACGCAGCACGGGGGTGTAGAAAGCACGGGGTGCACCCAGCCCGTTGATGCGCAGGGCGTTGTTCCTCCCGTTGTCGGGTGTCCACTCCCTGTGGTCGATGATACCCGGCGGAATCATCTCCATATCGAAATTGGTCATCTGGTAGGTGCCCACCACCATGGCGCAGTTCTGTGCATAGAAAGCATCGACGATCTTCTGTAGTGTATCCTCTCCGTTGTAGACATCATCACTGTCGAGCTGCACGGCAAATTTACCGCATTGAGGGTGATGTACCCCCATGTTCCAGCATCCGCCGATGCCCAGGTCATCCCGTCCGGGGATGAGATGGAGCAGCCTGGTATCCTCTTTGAAGTCATCGATGGCTTCGGTGGTGCCGTCGGTGGAGTGGTTGTCCACCACGATGAGGTTGAAGGGGAAGCTGGTTTTCTGCATCAACACCGAGGAGATGGCATCCTTGATGGTCCTGATGCGGTTGCGCACAGGGATGATCACCGAGGCCTCATGGAGGAAATCACCCTTGTCGAACGCTATGGTTTCGAAGGTGGGTTTCAGGTATGCACCCACATCTTTCAGATGCTGTGTGCAGGCCTGCTCCATCTCCATCTGCAGCTGACGGTTTTTGGGATCTACGTAATCGAAGATTTTTTGTCCCGATGCACGGTTATCCTCCTCTATCTCGGTGTAGAGGTACTCGTTGATATGTTCAAGCGGGTGCTTCTGCGACACCTTGAGCCGCAGATCGTAGAGCCCGGCAAAACGGTAGGTCTCATGCTTCATCCTCCCGGCTGCTCTCTTCAGTGCTCTGGTATCATAGAGGAGCAGTGAGCCGAAGTTGAAGTCGTCACGCAGGCTCCCCTCCTGGTAGTCGATCACCGGATGGTTTGTCTTCATGCCATTCTTGATGGCCCAATAATCGGCATAGACCATCCCTGCCCCGCTATCTTCAGCGATACGTGTCATGCGCTCCAGTGCGAAGTAACCCGGTTTCAGTACCGTCGCCTTCTGATAGATGAGTGTCCGGGGAGCACTCGCTTTCTGTGCTATCTGCCTGACCGTTGTGCTGCTCTGCAGGCTGTCGATGGTGATGTTTTTGCACCCTTTGATCTTTGCGGTGATCCCTTCGGGTGTGAGCAGCCAGATCTTGTTGACCGAGTCCGATTGTCTCAGCTCTTCCACTGTTTTCACTGCCTGTTCCGGCTCTGTGAAGAGGATAAATGCGTCTATTGTTTTCATATTTTTCAGTTTTCAGTTTTCAGTTTTCAGTAGTCAGCTAACGGCTTTCGCTTATAGTTTCCATTATTCCTTTGATCAGCCTGTTCCTGTTCTCCTCGCCTTTGATGGCTTCTATCGGGAAGCCGAGGATGCAGCTGTTGTAAAGTTCTCCCTGATAAAGGATGCCGGCACTCAGGTTGTTCTCCGAATAGCGATAGACGGTGAATGCCTTTTCATCTGCCGGCTCAATGGCATCAGGGTTTTCCACCACGTAGCTCTCGCTGTTGAGCTCATGGTAATAGTTGTAATCACCCTCAATGGCGCTGAATGGTGAGGCGACAGCCTTTATCCGCCCTGTCACCGCGCCGTTGTTATTGCGCCATTTGAACCTGAGGGTGTGCTCTGCCCACTCGCGGTCAGCTGAGGTAGCGTAGGGGTTGTCCCACAGGTCAGTGCCGACAAAAGCGCCGCTGACGATGATGTTGCCGCCGTTGTTGCAGAAGGTGGCGACAGCCTCCTGTTGTCTCTTCGAAAAGGTTTTGAACCGGGGAGGTTTCGCACCGCGGGCGATGCGCCACTCCCGCTGTTTCCCCAGGATCCAGTCGACCGTTTCGAAATCATTCATACGCACCGTACCCTCTTCAACGGTTGATGCAGCGCACGAAACGAACGAATATCCTGCGGCGGCGAAGGCTGCACCGTGGGTATAGGGGTAATCGAAGCTGTTGCCTGCAATCCGGGTGGTTTCATAGTTGGCGTTGCTGTCGCCAAAGCCCGGTGCATCATCGTCCATCCAGGGGATGACCCGCCGGAACTCATGTTGTTGTCCGATAAAATGATGATCGGCGATATAGGGCACGCCGTTGTCCACGCTACCCGCGAAGCCGGCGATGCTGTCCCCCGGGGTGGTGAAGCTGTGAGGTGCCGAGACACGGGTGAAGCCGTTGACGATAAGCACCTCCCCCTTCTGGTCTGATCTCCGGCAGGCCGAGAGTGTCTCCGACGGGAAGCTTTTACCTCCCTCATTCAGGGCTGCCACCCTGAAGCTGTAAACAGCATCCTTCTCTATCTTTCTCCTGTAGTTATTGCTGTTCACCAGCACGCCGTTATCGAATCCGCCACCGTTGATACGGGTATAGACGATGTACTGTGCCGGTATGGCTGTTGGTTCTGATGCGTCGGTTGTGGGCTGCCATCTCAGCTCCACCTCTGTCTCATCACTGAAGAGCAGGGAGAAATCCTTCACCGGCAGGGGCTGCACCACATAGGGACGGTTGTATTG
>JAAYGM010000129.1 GCA_012727735.1 Bacteroidales bacterium
ATCCCGCAAAAGAAATCGTTACCGGTTATTTTTTTGGCTTCCAGCTTCACTTCGTAATCCATCCCCGGGAAATCACCTTCCCGGGTAACACCTGTACAGCCATCTCCCATTTCCAGCAGAATCGAACTTTCAGCAACCTGCACAGGACCATGCAGCACGAAATTGGTAATTTCCCAACCATCCAGTGTTTCTCCATTAAACAGCTGAACCCATCCGGGATCAGCATGCCGGGGTTGATGATCAGTGTTGTTTTCACTTTTGGAACCGCCGGTACATGCAGATATTCCGGTCAGGAACGCTGTCGCGAAGAATACGATAGTTGCAACATAAAGCGAATGATTGTTTGACATGGACAGGGATTTTTGCTTGTTTCTACTAAACAGGAGCTTGTGTCATAGCTTCACATAAAGACTGTTGGAATGTTGTGCTAGGTCACGGGTCGTGAAATAGATCCAGCAATGGGTGTTGGAGGGATCCCATCCTTTGTGGAGCTCAACAGTGGCCGTTCCCTCGGAGCGTTTCGCGATGAGGTGCGACCAGAGCACCCCAAGTTTGGGTGTGTACAGAAAAACAGCGTTGACCAGATCATCGGGAAGGCACCGGGATGACCTTGGGGGCAGCTCTCTGTCCCAATTGAGGGTGATCTGTCCGGAATCTGTCCGGAATGCAGCCGTCACATGGTCGGGTAACAACACTTCGCCTTCTGACAGCAGAATACGGCTGTAATCGATGGTGAGGTCGGGGTACGCACCCACCACACATTCCCTGATCGTCTTGCCTACCAGCGACCGATAGGCACCGCTGTTGTTCGGATAATTCTGTTTGATCACCTTGTTGAGGGGCGAAAGCCCCTTGTTGACCAGCGAGATCTTTGCACGCTGTGCCAGTTGTGCCGGCGTCTTCGGATCGCGGGGGATGGTGTGTTCCCTGATGAACTGTTTGCCGTCGCGCATAAAGGCGACGTAAGGACCTATTTTGCCTGATATACCGCTCAGCAATGGTAATTTTGATCGAGCCATATCAATATAGTTTAGTAACAGTTGCAAATAAATATAAAATATTGATAATCACCAAACAATCTTCTGTTTTTTGTTGGGGTGATTGCTTTTTAACACCTGTCGTTCGCTTCTGACTGGCCTGTCATCGGCCTATCTTTGGCTTGAATTTCTTCTATCTATCGTTGTTGTACTTTTATATCCTCTTCATAAAATTTCGGTGTAGATATAAGGCTATTATAAGGCTATAATAAGGGGGTAACAAGGGGATATAAGCCATGGACCAACTGTCAATCCGGTTTTATTTTTGAAATAACCTGAAGAAATCAACCATCTGGTGAAGTGCTGCAAAAGATTAAGGCTGCATCATCAATGTGAAACAGCCTTAGGTTCTGTGTGATAAACTAACAGGCCTTAAAAACGCACAACATCACGATAATTACTCAGATCAGGACGAGTCACCGCCGCAGATGCCTGTACTCCGCCGGGAATGAGCACATAACGATATGTTGAAATACTATTGACATTTGAGCGTATGATAATTTTACCGACTTCCAGATCTATTTTTACCCACCTTGACTCGTTCGAATAAGGAAGCTTTGAATAGGTTGTACTTGCAGAAGGAAATGCGATTATTGTCCGTTCATAAACGCCAATTTCACTTTTGTCCAACACCTCCGCTGTGAGCTTTGGTGCATTGATGGATCCCGAATAAACAGCTCCACTGCTTGTAAATGTGACCGTTGTCCAGTCGGAATAGATAACATTCGCCGTACCGCTATCTCCGGGGTGTTGTTGTTCTGATCTGCGTCGTCGTTTGGTGGATTGCCTTCGAATTATTACAGGTCTCTTTCTTCGTAGGTTATTTCCCATTTCATGGTCGCTGTTTCGGTCAACTTAGCGGCATCATTATAGGCGTACCCCAGGGTGAAATCATCTGTGGTTAATTTCACATCTTCACGGATCAATTGATTTTGATCATTGTACTCTAACTTAAAATCCATTTCGTTAACCCCATACGTAAAATGTATTGTTTTGGGGTAGTAGCCTGTGGATGAAATATCAGTATCATCCCTGCTGCATGAAACCGTTAACAGGCAAAATGTGAATATTATGCCTGCCAGATCACCATGCTTTTTCAGATTCATTTTCATTTGCACTCAATAAAAATTGTAATGGTATAAATAGCTGTAGCTGTTTATCGATTTTTAACTGTGCAAAAATTCTGCGCTTGGGTATCAGAAAAATAGGAAAAAAAGGACAAAATGAATACTTACAGGGTTTTGGCTGATAATTATGGAGGAAAAATCCTTATCTTCGCTCTCTCTCTTCATCTCTTGTGAAGAGGGATTGTCACATGATAATTGAAAAGAAAAAGTATGTCAAACATCGGATTGATCATTGAAGAGCGGGCGGCCAACATTGGCAATTTCATGGTGGGACGGTTGCTGCCCTTCCGGCAGAAACGGATGGTGGGGCCTTTCGCCTTTATCGACCACATGGGGCCCGCGGAGATGGGGGCGGAGGAGAACCTGGATGTGCCGCCCCATCCCCACATTGGGCTCTCCACACTCACCTACCTCTTCGAGGGGGCCATCATGCACCGCGACAGCATCGGCAGCGAGGTGGAGATCACACCGGGGGCGGTTAATTGGATGACGGCCGGTAAGGGAGTGGTACACTCTGAGCGGACTCCCGAACAGATGCGGGGCACCCGCAAACGGCTCCATGGCATGCAGATATGGGTGGCACTACCTACAGAGCTGGAGGAGACGGAGCCCTCGTTCACCCACATCCCCGCGGAGGAGATCCCCGCCTGGGAGATGCAGGGGATACAGATGAAGCTGATCGCCGGCGAAGCGTTCGGACGGAAATCGCCGGTGCCGGTCCACAGCCCGCTCTACCTGATAGAACTGAAAAGCGACAAGCCGCAGCTGTTCACACCGGGTGATGCGCTCTACGGGGAGAGTGGACTCTATATCCTGAAGGGGGAGGTGCGGAGCGAGAGCTACCGCTTCGGGCCGGGGCAGCTGCTCATCGCCAACGACAGCCGCCTCTGTTCATTTGAGATGGGGGCAGAGACGACACTCTATCTTTTCGGTGGTGAACCCTTTCCTGAGAAGCGGTACATCGACTGGAACTTTGTCTCTTCGCGAAGGGATCGGCTCCGCCGGGCAAAAGAGGATTGGATTGACCAACGCTTTCCTGAAGTGCCGGGAGAAACGGATTTCGTTCCCTACCCGCAGATGAAATGATGATGAATTGAAGAAAATGAAGATGCCGAAATATAATCTGCTGCTGACAGCATCAATGCTGATCCTGCTCCTGTGCAGCTTCTCATCCTGCAGCGACGGGGGCAGAAAGGACGACGGGGAAGACCCCGCAAGCCAGGAATGGCTCACGGAGGGGGATGTAACCATCTACGTGACCACCAGCACCCGCTCGCAGGACTTCAAAAAGCAGTCCGCCGCTTTCAGCAAAGAAGAGAACAAGTCACCCACAACCCTCAGGCTGGAACCCGCTGAACGCTACCAGACCATGGATGGTTTTGGTGCTGCGGTGACCGGGTCAACCGCCTTTAACCTGTTGCAGATGAAGCCGGAGGACCGCACCCGGTTCCTCAGGGAGACCTTCTCTGAAACAGAGGGGATGGGACAGAGCTATATCCGTATATCCATCGGCTGCTCCGATTTCTCGCTGAGCGAGTACTCCTGCTGCGACGAGCCGGGGATAGAGCATTTCGCCCTCACCGGCGAGGAGAACGATTATGTGATCCCTGTGCTGAAGGAGATCCTGGCCATCAACCCGGACGTGAAGATCATGGGGTCGCCCTGGACACCGCCCCGCTGGATGAAGGTGAACAACCTCACCGACCTGGAGCCGTTCAACTCATGGACAAGCGGTCAGCTTAACCCGGCGCACTACGGTGACTACGCCGATTACTTCGTGAAGTGGATACGTGCTTTCGGGGCCGAAGGGATCAGCATCTATTCCGTCACCCCCCAGAATGAACCACTGAACAGGGGCAACTCCGCATCGCTCTACATGACCTGGCAAGAACAGCGCGACTTCGTGAAGAACGCGCTGGGACCCCAAATGGCGGCGGCAGGGTTGAAGACGAAGATCTACGTCTACGACCACAATTATAATTACGACAGCGACAAGGTGGAGAACGCCGACCAGGGACAGTTCCCGCTGAAGATCTATGCCGACAGCGAGGCGGCCGGTTTTATTGCCGGTGCGGCCTATCACAACTACGGCGGGAACAAGGGGGAGCTGAACCACATCCATCAATCGCAGCCCGACAAGGAGCTGGTCTTTACCGAGACCTCCATCGGCACATGGAACGACGGAAGGGACCTGGAGACACGGCTGATAGATGACATGCGCGAGGTGGCGCTGGGCACGGTGAACAACTGGTGCAGGGGTGTCATCGTCTGGAACCTGATGCTCGACACCGACCGCGGACCCAACCGCGAGGGGGGCTGCCAGACCTGTTACGGTGCCGTCGACATCGATCGCAACGACTATACCACCATCACCCGTAATTCACATTACTACATTGTGGGGCACCTCTCGTCGGTGGTGAAACCGGGGGCGGTACGCATCGGCACATCTGGCTTTTCGGATTCCGGTTTTCACCATGCGGCATTTGAAAACACCGACGGCACCTACGCCGTGGTGCTGCTCAACAGTACCGCCGCCGCTAAGGTGATCACCCTCGACGACGGGGCGAACCACTTCACCTGTGAGGTGCCGGCCAAAGCAGTGATATCTTATCGATGGAAAAAATAAAAAATAGCTGTTATACCTTGTGCTTGATGAAGGTCCCTTTATCCAGTTCATCAAAAGCCAGTTCCAGCTCCTGCCGGGTGTTCATGACGATGGGTCCGCCCCACGCTACAGGCTCATGAAGTGGTTTGGCCGCCAGGAGGACAAACCGGGCACCCTGGTTGCCTGAGCGGACAACAACCGCCTCGTTGGCGGCAGCATCCCTGTCGGCTGATGTAAATAACACAGCACATGATTTGTTCTCAAAATCCGACAGCGATTCATCCACCGCCAGCGTTCCGTCGAGCAGATAGATGAAGAGTGTTTCGTCGTTGGGTGTCTCGGTATAGGTCCATGTACTGTCAGGAGCCAGATCCACATCGATATATTTCACCTTCACGTACTTCCCCTCAAACAGACCGTTTTTTCCCTTATAGGAGCCTGACACGATCCTGACGACCGCATTCTCTTCTGTAGCAACCACAATCTTATCCTGTGTAATATCACCATAGGAGGGGATCGTCATTTTATCTTTTGCCGGCAGATTGACCCACAGCTGGCAGCCCAGCATCCTCTCTGAGGCTTTGGGCATCTCCTGGTGGACGATTCCCGATCCGGCCGTCATCCACTGACACTCCAGATCATTGATGGTACCCTTGTTGCCAAGGCTGTCGCCATGTTCCATCTTACCTTTCACCAGATAGGTGATTGTTTCAATACCCCTGTGAGGATGCCAGGGGAAACCTTTGATGTAGTCGTCGGGATCAGTGGAATCAAATCCGTCGAGCATCAGAAACGGGTCGAAATCCGGGATGTTATTCGCTCCCAATACCCTGCGCAGGCGGACTCCGGCTCCATCTACCGCATCTTGTCCTCTCACAATCTGTGTTGCTTTTCTTTTATTCATGATGAAATATTTTAATAACAGTCCATTTCACTTTGTTGAATTCATATCGGATCGGTTACGTTCTGAGTGAAAAATGAGATGAATCAATCGTTGGTTAAAGATAGCAAGAAATTTATAAATCGAACGGATGGATGATGAAAAAACTTAATAGGATGGGGAACATCGCTTGGTAATTCCCCCTGAAGGTTTACCTTTATGGTTGTAAAACGAAGAATCAGAATGAAAGCATCAATCATCGGCGCCACGGGCGCCACGGGAAGCGATCTGCTGGAGCTGCTGCTCGGCGACAGTGAGACAGAGAGCGTGGAGATATTCGTCAGAAGAAGTCCGGAGATAAAGCACGATAAGCTGACGGTGCACCTGATCGACTTCGACAAACCGGAGCAGTGGAGCCACCTGGTGAAGGGGGATCTCCTCTTCTCCTGCCTGGGTACGACCCTGAAGGATGCAGGCAGCAAGGCAGCCCAGTGGACGGTGGATCATGATTATCAGTACCTCTTTGCCAAAGCGGCCAGAGAGAACGGGGTGGGGTGCTGTGTGCTGGTCTCCTCGGTCAATGCATCAGCTAAATCACCCCTCTTCTACGCCAGGATGAAGGGGCAGCTGGAGGAGGATGTGAGAAAGCTGGGTTTCCCGAGACTGATCATCTTCAGGCCGCCATCACTGATTAGGAAAAAGAGCGACAGGAAGATGGAGCTGGCCGGGATCGGGGTACTCCGTTTCTTTAACCGGCTGGGACTGTTCCGGTCGATGCAGCCGATGCCGACAGATCTGCTGGCAAAAGCAATGCTGCACGCAGCCAAAAGTGTTGGCGGCGGAGAGCATATCCTGGAGGGTAAGGCGATCGCTGACGCTGCAACGAATGCATCAATCACTGATCACACACGATGACCGTATCCGCCGGGGCAGGCTCTCTGTCGTACGATAGAGAGCACTGAACACCAGGTGCTAATCCTGTGCGAAGAAGTCGCTCTTCTCCTCCTCCACACTGTCGAAAAAGTCGAAATTGCCGGTGGTGACCTGGTATTTACTGTCGAACTTGACGATACCCAGCCTGGGGTAGAAGTTGATCACCCTCATCCCGGCGATAGTCAGTTCTGTCTCCACCCTGCTGAAGGGGATATCATCCCTGATCACACCATAATAGATATAGCGTTTCATCTTATTCGTAAACCTGTATCAATCCTTTACCAATATCTCTGTACTTCAGGTTCTCAATCGTCTTGGCCCTCGATTCGAGCAGCGCCCAGATCTCCCTTGCATTCAGTTGGGGGAACTGCTCCATGTAGAGTGCTGCCACGCCCGAGACATGGGGTGTTGCCATGCTCGTGCCGCTTTTGTTCGTGTAGTAGGAGGAGCTGCTATCCTTGCGCGGGTGCGCACTTAGAATATCGACTCCCGGGGCGCAGAGATCGACATTGCCTCCTGTGGCTGCGTTGATGCCTCCGTTGGAGAACCTGGCGACCCTCATCTGGCTGTCAATGGCTGCCACCGCCATGAAGGAGGCGCAGTTGGCCGGTGCCGATACCGGTTTGGGCAGGGAGGGCCTGTTGCTGTCGTTGCCTGCCGCTGCGATCAGCAGCGTGTTGCTGTTCAGCGCCCTCGTGCCTACAGTCTCAAAGAGCTGCGAAGGCTTCTCGTTCAGTTTTACCGGTGAGGCCAGCGAGAGGGAGATGATCCGGAACTGCTGGCTGATGGCCCAGTCGATGGCGTCGATGATGCTGCCCGTGGTACCCCTGCCGCTGTTGGAGAGGACCTTGGCCATCTTCAGGTTGGCCTCCCTGGCAATGCCGTACCGTCTGCCGGTGTCGCTCCTCACGTTGCCGCAGGCCGTGCCGGCGCAGTGGGTGCCGTGGCCGTAGGGATCCTTGTCCCACGCTTCCCCTTCGATGAACGATTTGCCCTCTATCGCCTTATCCGCAAAATCGGGATGGGTGACATCGAGCCCGGTGTCGAGCAGGCAGACATCGACACCCTTGCCGGTATAGATGGTCCTGTCGATACCTATGGCCCGCAATCCCCATTCCAGCTCCACCGTGGATAGCTGGGGCAGCGGCTTGTGCAGGATATACTCCTCCAGCTCACCGATCTTCTCTCTCAACAGCTCCGCGCTGCTCTTTATCTCGGTCAGCAGCGACAGCTCATCGGCGGGGAAGAAATCCCTCTCCCGCTCAAAGTACAGCACGGGGCTCTCGGTGTCGCTGACGGAGCTGGCCAGGTGCTCTTCGTCCGCATTGTCTACCACCATCACGCCGAGATATTTATAAAGCACGGCGTTCCTGTTGTCGATGATCCCGAATGATTTGTTCTTGTCTGATAACAACTCCGAGGAGGTGATATGAAGGGAGAACTCATTCTCAACCTTCCTGATGCTTTTGCTTTGCTGATCTTTCAGCAGGACAATATATCTGTTTGCTGCCATGGTGATGCTTTATTGCGTGTTTATCCTTGAAATTATTTTCTCCAGCAACAGGTAGATGTCTTCTGTAATCATGCTCAGATGCAGTTTCCTGTTGATGACCGATAACGTTCCGTTGCGCGTGAGGAGCGTGTTCCAGAAGAGCTCGATCCGGGAAATGGAGTCCAGCTCTCTCAGCATATCATTCGTGAGGAATTCTTGCTGAACGAGGTTCAGAATAAGATTGGAGAGGATCTCATCGCCCTCCTCAAGCTTCGCCGTCTCCTTGTGATAGATCTCCTGAAGCAGCACGTTCACGTTCTCTATGGCGACATAGAAGTAGCCCCACAGCAACTCACGCTTCCCGCTCCTGAGCCTTTCCATCTTTGAGGGGTCAAAACCTCTTTTCACCGCCTGGAGCATGTTGATGATCCTCAGCACCTCAGACTCCCTGGCACTTTCACCCCTGCTGCCGAAGTAGCCGGACAGCTTGTTCAGGAAAAGGGCAAACTGCTCCTCAAACTGATAGGACCGCTCAGCATAGCGTTTCTGCGCCTGATTGAACGTGTCGATAAGCTCCGCTATCGTCTTTACTTTGTTATGGATCAGTTCCTGCATCTATTCAAAGATTATCTCCTCAATCGTTTTTCCATCTTTGTCGTTGAAGGTGGCAATCCTGATACCTTCCTCCTCCATCTCCACATGCAGATTGACGAAGATCTTCTCCTTGTCCGCTGCTCCGGTAGTGTTGGGATCGATATAAAGATCATTCAGCTTCGTGCCGACGATCGTGTGATTCTTCGCGATGACGTCCGTGATCACTCGTTTCATCTCATTCAGTTCTGTGCCGGCGCTGCTCTCCTGGGGAGTGAAGCTGCCCGGCTTGACGGGCTTGCCGGGTTTGCCGATCTTCAGGAAATCAAGCTGCGGCTTGAGGTCGATCTTCTTCACCTCCTCTTCTATACTCCGGACGAACCGCTGATCTTTTGCCTCCAGCGTGGTGAAGAGCTGCCTGAACTCCTTCTTCTCTATCTGCTCTTTTGAGAGAAGAGGCAGGGAGAGCTTCTTCTCCCTGTTCAGTACCTCTATCTCCGCATTCACCTCGCTCAGGAATTTCGCTTCATCGAGCTTGAAATTGAACTTCTTCTCCGCACTGATGTCGGTAATCTTCAGCGGGATATCAAGCTTGATGCTGGTGAAGGCATACCTGGGTGCCTTGAAATATTTCAGGTACTCATCCTGCGCATACTCCTTGGCGACCCTGATGGTGTTCTCGTCGGCTTTTTTACGTGACTGGATTATCTCTTTGTTGAGATAATCCAGGTAGTCTGACAATTTGATCATTTCATTAGTTCGTTTCACCCAGTAAACTTAATACCTTTTCAAGCCCTGCCGGCATCTCATCGTTGGTTGCCTTTACCTTCACGCCCAGTGAGTACTCTTTCTCCACCTTTATACCGGTGCTTGAACTGCGCTTGTAGGAGACGTCGACCTTGAACTTCACCGGACCGAAGCCTCCCGAGGCGCCGGCGTTAATGCCAAACTGACTGCTTACATCCTTGGTGTAGGTCGATTTGAGCTTCACGTTGAAATCAACCTCACAGGTCTCAATCCTGAAGCTGGGGACATTGAGCAGCGCGATGAACGGCACCTTGAGCTCCGTATCCTGCTCTATGGTCTTGGGATTGGAGGTACTCTCAGGCTCCTCGCTGTTGTACTCGGGATTGGGTACATTCTTTTTGTAGCTGAACTCGGCCATCCTCAGTTTCTTCACTCCTTCTACCTCTTCAAACCCCACCTCATTGATAAAGTTGACCGTACTGATGGAGGCGTTGGATTGTGCTTTCACACAGGCATCCAGCGGTCCGCCGATGATCGTGGCAAAGTCAATACTCCCCAGCTCAGCAGCAAAGTCGGCACTGGCAGCATCGGATGCGGAGAAGAGGGCTTCGTCGGCAGCCATCTGTCCCATGATCAGCTTCACTACTTCGGCAGATGCTTTGGCGACAGATTTCTCCCAGTCGGGCACGTAGGCTCCCTTGAAGAGATCTACAATCTCCAGGATATCCTTCTTGGTGAGATCCTGTAACTCTGACGGGGCAATACCGCTGATCTTTTCATACACTGACGGGGTAAGCGCTTTCTCCAGCCCCGACAATAACTCAATCAATTCACTCTTTGTCTTTTTGCTCTGATCTTCCTGCAATACCTTTTCTAAATTCTTCATAATGTTCCAACCTTTTAATGATACAATGTTTTTAGTTTAGAATGATTCATGCCTGCGCATCTTTTCGAAAGCAAATATATTGCGGAGTGAATGAAAAGAGTAGGACTATTCATGCAGCTTTTTGTACATTTCCTACATTAACATTGTCTATTTTTTGTATTTTTCATGCGTGATACAGCGGTAACATATTTACTGTCAGGGCGAAAATAATACAAATCTGTCGGGGGTAAAATGTAAAACGGACATGCATCAGGGTTGGCGGTCACCGGGGGGGCACCGACTGATTATCTTGGCAGGCGCCTGAATTGTGACGGTGTGGCCCTGGTCTCTCTCTTGAAAATACGGGAGAAGTAGGCAATATCGTTAAAGCCACACTCTTCCGCGATCTGACTGATCGACTTATCCTCGGTCAGCAGCTTCTTCTTTGCCCGTTCGATACGCAGGTTAAGGATATATATCGACGGGGTGAACCCTGAAACGGCAGTTAGCTTGCGATTCAGCTGTGAAGGGCTCAGGCAGAGCTTCTCGGCAAGCGTAACGGAAGAGAAGTTAGGGTTGTGCATCTCATGGTAAATGATATCGGTGGCTTTCTGCAGAAACTCCATGTTGATATCTCTCTTGTGCTGGTTATCGCCCTTCAGGATTGAACGCATATATTTCTCCTTCAGGAGACGACGGCTTTGAAGAAGGGTGTCAATTCTTACCAGCAGCTCATCGGGATGGAACGGCTTACGGATGAAAGCATCGGCACCGCCCTTTAATCCCTGCAGCTGATCATCCAATGTGCTTTTGGCTGTCAGCAGGATGAAGGGGATGTGATTCAGCAGCTCCGAACGGCGAATGGCAGCGCAGAGTGCCACCCCGTCAGTGCCGGGTATCATGATATCGGATATGATGAGGTCGGGCACCAGCTCGTCTGCAACCTGAAGACCCTCATTACCGTCGTGCGCAACGACGAGTTTATACCGGGAGGGCAGAAGGGATTTGATGTAGAGCGCCACATCGGCGTTGTCTTCAACCAGCAGGATCGTAGCGGATGAAGACTCCTCTTCTGCCGATACGGGCTTGCTGTGGTTGTTGGATATGTTGTTTTTTAATTCTCCGTTGCCGTTCTGCAGCAACGGCCCGGAGAGTGTTTCGGATTGACCGGCAGGCAGGGTGATGGTGAACTGCGTTCCTCTGTTTACTTCGCTCTCCACAGCGATGGTCCCGTTCATGATCTCCACCAGCTGGCGGGTATAGTTGAGTCCGATACCGCTGCCGTTGTTCTTTTCCGATTGATTGCCCTGGTAAAAGAGGTCGAAGATATGTGCAAGCTCTTCCTCCGGTATCCCACTGCCCTTATCTGCCACTTTCAGCTCCACATCCCGCTTCTTGTTCTTCATGACCGCCACGTTGATCTCGCTGCCCGGACCACTGAACTTGATGGCGTTGGATAGCAGGTTGCGCATGATGTCATCGATATAACCGGGGACGAAATCGATGTTGATCTCCGCTTCACTGCAGGAGTAGGTGAGCATGATGTCCTTATCTCTTGCATAGAGACGGAACGATTCGACCACCATGCCTATGTATGCGGTGATGTTCCCTCTTATCCACTCGGGATTGTCGATCCCTGCATTCACCTTTGCCATGTTGAGCAGCTGGTTCACCAGGCCAAGCAGATGTGTCCCCTGCCGGTGGATGGCTTCAAGATAAGAGCCGCTCTCAGCAGGGGTGAGATCGGCGGCAGACTGCATCCGCTCGCTCAATCCCAGGATGACAGTCAGCGGCGTGCGGAACTCGTGGGTGATGTTGTTGAAGAAGTTTGTTCTTATCCGGCTCAGATTTCTGAGGACCTGGTTGCTCCTGGTGCGGTTTGTGTAGGCATAGAACAGTGTCCCTGAGAGGAGGAACAGCAACAATACAAAAACGATGGAGGAGGCAAGGATGATCTTTTTTTGCCGTGCCTCCGACTCATTGCGGATATTCAGCCTGTTGATGTGCTGCCTGCTCTTGTCTCTTTCGTAGTTGATTCGCATATCTGTCACCCTGTTCAGCTTCTGCATGTTCTGCACGCTGTCGAGGTAGGCCCTGCTGAGCTTGTAATCATGCAGCGCCTCAGCGTAGTTACCCTGCCTGAGGTTATAATCGTGCAACAGATCATAGACCTCGGAGAGACGTTGTGGCGACCTGATTTCTATCGCTGCCTCTTTGGCCAGGCTGATATATTTTTCAGCTTCAGCGAAATCGTTCTGAAGCAACCGTATGCGGCCCAGCGAAAGGCATGCCTTCAGCCAGTGCCAGGTGTCGGAGATATCGCCGATCACGTCGTATGCCTGCCGGTAGGAGTGCGCGGCCCTGAAGTAATCGTTCTGCAACTCATAGATCTGCCCCATGTGTATATGGCATAAACCGATACCCAGCTGTGATCCGGCGAGGATGTTCTGTTCCATGGAGCGCTGATAATAGGCAAAAGCCGAGTCGTACATCTGTCTTTCCTGATAGATCACACCGATATTGGCATAATTCATCGCCTGCCCCAGCGCGCTGTTGAGTGCTTTCTCCTCCGTCAGCGCCTCGCGAAACGACCTCTCGGCCTCATCGTAATTGCCAAAAGAGAGATCGATGTTTCCTATGCCGTTGATGGCCATCACCCTGTTCTTGCGGCCCGTGCTGTCGTTCCTGCCGGAATATGCTTCTGCCACCTGCAGTGCCCGGTAGTGATAGACCGATGCATCAGGCAGCGCACCTGCCCTCCTGAAGTCGGTGCCCAGGTTGTTCAGCGCCTCAATAATCGCAATGGTGTCGTTGATCGCATAGGCAGCCAGAAGTCCCTGCTCATGGTAGGTGATCGCTTCAGAAAAACGGGAGGACTCACGCATGCGGGTGCCAAGTGCTTTGCAAAGCAGTGTGATGGCAACCTGATTACCGGCAGATTCCTCCTGACGGAGAAGATGGCGGAGTGAGTCGGTCGTCAGCCCGGCGGTGATCATCTCCTCCCACACCGCTTTTTGCTCTGCCGGGAGCTGCCGGCGGCTATCGAGTCTGTCACAGGAGAGGGATGGGATAACAAATAAAAACAGTATGCCCGCTTTGAGAAAAACGGGGGCGTCACCTTTGCAGGAGACATGTAGTCGCCTTAAGTGTGCTAGTAATGAACGCATTGTTTTTAATTTCCTGCACAAATATAATCATTGATATGAATATTCAACACTTTTCTTCTGTTTTTCTTAATATTTACAAAAATAGTGTTAATGATTTGATTCATAAACAATCGCCCCTGCAGGCGCCCCCTGTTGATTCTGCCACGAAGATGACACCTGTCACCCGAAAGCCTATCTCCCGGGTGAAATGGCGAAGGAGAACTGGTAGAGTGGCTGCTCCAGCAGATACTCTCTGTGCACCCGTGGTTGCCAGCTGTTGTCACCACCCAGCCCCATCTGTCCAAAATCGATATGAAGCCATGTCTGATCACCCCGCTTCAGCTCGTGCGTGCTTTTCGACTCGTTGAGTGCCTCAGTGGAGTAGTCCTGCACGTTGAAGTTGATCAGCGGCATGCCTGTGAAGCGAACGGCGCTGTCATCGGAGATCAGCGTGACCCGGCGGGTATCTGTCTTGTTGCCATTCTCCTGCGGCATCACATGAGGGAAATGCTGCTCTGCCACGCTGCCGCTGTAGAGACCGACGAAGGCGGACTCTTTCCGGTCGGCGTACGATTCGTGGGGACCTCTTCCGTACCATTCCACCCTGTTGAAAGCGGCAGGAAGTGCCGTCCTGAGTCCCACTCTTGCCGGCGGTGGCGTGCCTGCGGGCAGGCTGAAGCTGTTATCCACGATGATACTGCCATTACCCGAGACGGTATATCTCCCCTCATAGATGATATCATCGCCTGTGGTCTTCACCCTGTTTCGGACGTTGATGACCGCCTGACCGTCGTTCAGTCTCACATAGTGGATGCTCTCCGGCACTACCTCGTTCCTGTCAAGGCCGGCCTGCCGCCAGCGATCGGCAAAGCTCTGTTTGCCACCTCCCTCATCATTGTCGGTGGGCACACGCCAGAGGTAGGGCAGGAGCGGCTCGGTGAGGAGGGGGTTGCCGCTGTAGACAAGGCTGCTGATGCCGCCACTCCTCCTGTCGAAGGTGACGGTGAAGCCTTCAGCGCGCAGCACCACCGCCTCTTTCTGGTCACTGATCTGCAGCGCCGGCAGTATCTCGCTCTCCGTTTGTTTCGTTACGTAATGACAGAGCCCGAAAGGGAGCTGTTCAGCAGCCACCTCGAAGCCGGCATCGGCCCAGCTTGTCTGCCCCTTCAGGCGGAAGCTGAAGTTCATGAAGTACTCATTGCCCGGTCTGATGATCGCTTTGTCGAACGGTATCTCCAGCAGCTGAAGACCCTGAGGTGCGATCGTGAGCTCCTCCGTTGATCCGGCAGCAACCGGCTTCCCGTTCTCAATGATCTCCCAGAAGAGCGCCACATCACTTGCGTCGGTGAAGTAGCGGCTGCTGGAGAGAGAGATGATGCCGGTGTTGATATCTATATCTTTCACGTTGAGGTTCTGATAAACCTTCTTCAGCTCCCGCATCTCAGGCTGCGGGGTGTGGTCGGGGTTCACCAACCCGTCGTTGGTGTTGGAGCCGTCGCTGTAATTGATGATGTTCCAGTACTCCTTCCCGTTCTCATCTTCCGACAGGAGCGCCTGGTCCATCCAGTCCCACGTGAAGCCGCCCTGAAAACGCTCGAAGGTGTTGAAGAGATTCCAGTACTTCCTGAAGTTGCCCAGTCCGTTACCCATGGTGTGGGCGTACTCGCAGATGATGACGGGGCGGGTGTCGTCGTCGTTGAAGAGATCTTCCAGGTGGTTCATTGATGAATACATGTCGGAGATGATGTCGTAGCGCGTGTTGACATGCGCATAAGCCGGGTTCTTCGACTCGTAGTGCACCGGGCGCCGCTGCGGATCGGCGCTCTTCATCGCTTCATAGGCGGCATCGAAATTCTTTCCCCAGCCGGACTCATTGCCCATGGACCAGAAGATGATGGAGGGGTGGTTCCTGTCCCTCAGCACCATGTTGACATTGCGCTCAACGATCACCTTCCTCCACTCATCCCGTTCGCCGATATAGTACCCTTTCTCCCACAATCCGTGACTCTCCACGTTCGCCTCATCCATCACATACATGCCGTACTGATCACACAGCTCGTAGAACTCCGGCAGGTTGGGGTAATGGCTGGTACGGATGGCGTTGATGTTATGCTGTTTCATCAGTACGATATCATCGATCATCGATTGCCGGGTGACGGTACGTCCGTGGTGCATGTCGAAATCGTGACGGTTCACACCCTTGATCTTGACCGGCTGACCGTTCACAAGGAGGAGGCCCTTTTTGATCTCAATTTCACGGAAGCCGGTGTTCACCGCGAAGGCCTGGAGGGTCTCTCCCCCGGATGTGATCAGCTCAATGCCCACACGGTAGAGATGGGGCGTCTCAGCCGTCCACTTCAGGGGATTGGTGACAGCCGTCGTAAGCGTCACCTGCTCCTCCTCACCACCCCTCACGCTGAAGGGGTCGCTCTCAGTGACGCTGATGGTCTCACCCGCGTGATTATTGAGCGTGGTGCGAAGGGTATAGCTTTCACTGCCGCTTCTGTGCAGGTTTTCGATTGCCACCTCCAGGTGCAGGACGGCATCGCGGTACGCCTCATCCAGCACAGGCCAGACAGAGAAATCGCGCATCCGGACATGGGGTGTGGTGAAAAGATAGACATCGCGGTAGATGCCGCTAAGGCGCCAGTAATCCTGATCTTCAACGTAGCTGCCGTCGGACCAGTTGAACACCTGTACCGTGATCTCGTTGCTGCCACGCTTCACATAGGGGGTGATGTTGAACTCTGCCGGAAGCATCCCGTCTTCGTGGTAGCCAACCTTCTCACCGTTCACCCAGAGGTACATGGCGGACTGCACACCGGCAAAATGGATGAACAGCTGCTGATTATCCCACGCCGCAGGCAGATCGAACGTGCTCTTATAGATGGCGGTGGGGTTGTAATCCTTTGGTACAAAAGGGGGATCGGGCTCAAAGGGGTATTTGGTGTTGGTGAAGACGGGCGGGTCATATTGACCATTGTTCTGCAGTTGCCAGTTGCCCGGCACACTGATATCGTCCCAGCCCGCGGAGGCCTCCTCTGCTGCTATACCGGAAGGGATCGCCCCCGGGTTCTCGAAATAGCGGAATTTCCAGGTGCCGTTCAGCATCATCACCAGGGGTGATTGGGCCAGCGTGTTGTCGCTCAGGCTTAACTGAGGGAAGGGGACATAGGTTGCATGTGCCTTCTCGGCGTTGACCTGCGTCACTGCGAGGTTCTCCCAGTCATTTACCTGGGCAGTGGCTGCTACGGTGAGCAGGGAGAGTAAAAAAAGCTGGATGATTCTTCTGGCCATATTTTTCTTTGATGTTTATTTTCCGGGACATACCCTCACCACCGGCTGGTTACGGGTAATGCCTGAAAATAAGGTTGTTTGTGAATTGGACTGTTTTGAGGGAAATAAAGATAGCGTTAACTTCTCAAAATACAAAATTTCAGTATGGATAATACCGGGTTGCTGATATGCCGGTAAACGTCGCTGCTGATCAATGCGTGTCGGTCGATGAAGGGCAACTGCTTATGTTAAGCCATGCGGGGAAGTAGTAAATCTCATCTAATCCTGCATTTGTTAATAAAAATGTTGGAAAAAGGGTGAGAAATAAGATTTAATGCCTAAACTTGCAGGCTCAATTGTTGGATTAAGTCTGATCGGGTTGTATAGCCCTCAGCGTAACACACGCGGAAGATGAAACTGCTTATAAAAAACACCAAAGATAAATGAATATTGTTTTGATGCTTGGTTTTTTCATGTCTCTCTTCCTCATTGTTTTGCTGGCAGGGAAAAAGAACAAACCACAGGCCGACAAGATCCTCTTCGCAATGATTGCTGTCTACGCCCTCACCATCGGTGGACCGTTTATAGAGATCTATAACCGGAACAACGACTTCCCCTATCCCCACCTGATGAACAATGCATGGCTCTTTCTGCTGCTGCATGGGCCATTGCTCTGGCTCTACGTCAAGACGCTGACAGTGAAAGATTTCAAGGCTGAACCTGTTCATCTGCTGCACCTGCTGCCCTTTCTCCTGTTTTTAACACTCCATGCTTCCGGTTTTCTTTTTCTCCCGGCTGCGGAGAAGATCGCACTTATACAAGATGAAGCATTCACCACGACGGTTTTCTTTAAGATACGGGGTGCCTGCATCGGTATTTTTACGATCGGATACAATATCTGGGCATTGAACCTGCTGCGAAAACACCGGAGGAATATAGAGAATCAATTTTCCAACCTCGAGCATATCAACCTGACCTGGTTGAGAACGCTGGTGATTGCATCGCTGATCGTCTTTTCGGTGAATGTGCTGCTTTTCAATGTCAACAATTACTTTCACTTTACCGGGTATTACCAGCTGGCACAGATAGCCTACAGCTTTTCAACAATCTATGTGCTCTATATCGGTTATTTTGGCATTGGGCAGGGGAATATTTTTGCCGATTATCAGGATTACACTGTGGAAGGAGCTCCGTCAACACATCTGCAACCCGCAACCGTGGAAGAGGATAACCGTGGCTTCGCAGAGATCAGATACCGGCTCACCGCGTTGATGGAGAGTGAACAACCCCATCTGGATCCGGAGATCACCCTGGCCGGGTTGAGCCTCCTGATGCAGATAAAGAGTGAACTCCTGTCTGAAGTGCTGAACTCTTCGCTCAATCAGAACTTCTTCGACTTCATCAACAGATACCGCATCGAAGATTTCAAGATCAGGTGCCTGAACAAGGAGAACCGCCATCTTTCCATCATGGGTATCGCTTATGAATGCGGATTCAACTCAAAAGCGGCATTCTACAGGGCATTTAATAAATTCGAAGGGATCTCGCCCACAGCCTACATCTCAAAGGTCTCAGATTAAAGTGGGATGCATTTTTCCCGAAAGTGATACCTCCCAAAGGTAAAGTGAAACGCCTGAAAAAGCCAACCGTCATAATTTTACAGCAAGATTTTTAAAAGCAAAATTATGTCATCACACTCAATCACAAAAACAACCATTGCTACATGGACTCTTCTGATCTGTTTCAATCTGTCTGTAGCCTATGCACAAAACAATTTAACCCAGACGGTAAGGGGAACGATCAGGGATACTGATTCCAAGATCCCACTTGTCGGCGCGACCATCCTGGCCGAGGGAACCGACCCTGTATTGGGTAGTACTGCCGACAAGGAAGGCGAGTTCCGTATCGAAAATATGCCTGTGGGGAGGTATAACTTCAAAGTGAGTTATGTCGGTTACGAGCCATTTACCGTTTCAGAGATCCTGGTCGTCTCCGGCAAGGAGGTGGTCCTGCCCATCGAGCTGAAAGAGTCGTCTCTCTCCCTCGGCGAGGTGGTGGTCTATGCCAACACGAACAAAGACAAGCCTGTCAACTCCATGGCCACGCTGAGCGCACGCTCATTCAGCGTGGAGGAGACCAGCCGCTATGCCGGCGGCCTTGATGATCCTGCACGTCTGGCCTCCGCCTTTGCCGGCGTGACCACCACGCAGACAACAAACAATGCCATCATCATCCGGGGTAATTCGCCCAGGGGTGTGCTGTGGCGGATAGAAGGAGTGGATGTGCCTGCCGCATTTCACTTTCCCAATGTCGATTTTGTCGGCGGTGGTGCTTACACCGTCCTGAGCAACCAGATGCTCCGCAACTCAGACTTCTTTACCGGTGCTTTTCCTGCTGAATACGGTAATGCCAGCTCGGGCGTGTTCGATATTAAGATGCGCAGCGGGAATGAGGAGAAACAGGAGTACACCGTGGGTATAGGATCGAGCGGTATTGATTTCTCGGCAGAGGGACCATTGAAAAAAGGGAGTAAAGCAACCTACCTGTTCAATTACCGTTACTCCACCCTGGCGCTCCTGGGCAAGCTGACCCAATCGCTGAACCTGCCCATCTTCCAGGATCTGACCGTCAAGTTCGAGTTCCCGACAGAACGAGCCGGCACCTTCTCACTCTGGGCCATGGGGGCAGATGATAAGAACAGGAAAGAAGCCGATCCGGACACATTGAACTGGAAAACCGATTATCACCGGACAGAACAGAAATATTTCAGCCGCTTTGGTGTGGCAGGGGTGTCGCACAGGCTTACCATCGGGACGAACAGCTACCTGCACACACAGCTCAGTGCCGATGGCATGAGGTATGGCATGAACAAGATGGAATACACTTTCGACAGGAAGTTGCTCCCCACCGATTATATCAGAAGCACCGAGGGGAAATATACCTTCAGAACGACGGTGAACCATAAGTTCGGATCGAGGGTGAGTGCACGGGCAGGTGTGACCCTCAACAGCCTCTTCTTCGATAACAGGCTTGATAAAGCATTCAGGGATGATCCCGATGAGATGATCACTTTTGTGAACAACAGTGGCAGCGGTTTCTCCTCGCAGGCCTTCACCCAGTTCAAGATCGATCTTTTACCCAACCTCACTACCAATATAGGTTTTCACTCCATCTACCTCGATGTCAACAATAAGGCGACGTTTGAACCCAGGGCAGGGGTGAGCCTTCATATGACGCAGAACGATGAGCTGAGCTTTGCCTATGGGTTGCATACGCAGATGGAAGAGTTGCGCACCTACTATTCACAAACAGACAACAACGGTGTGATTGAGATGCCGAACAAAAACCTCGGTTTTATGAAGTCGCACCATCTGGTGCTGGGATACAGCCGCAAAGTGAGTGATGTGATGCGCATAAAGATTGAACCCTATTACCAGCTGCTGGAGGATATACCGGTCTATGAGAACGGTTCCTTCTCCATCATCAACATCACGTCCAACTGGGCAGTGAACCGTAAGCTGGAAAACAGCGGTACGGGCAGTAACTACGGCATTGATCTGACGGTTGAGCGTTTTCTGAAAGATGGGTACTACTACCTGTTCACAGCTTCACTCTTTGATTCAAAATACAAGGGTGGTGACGGGATAGCGCACAATACCGCTTTCAACAGGGGGAGCGTGGTGAACCTGCTGGCAGGTAAGGAGTGGATGATAAAAAAGAAAAATATCCTTGGGATAAGTGCCAAAGTAACCTATATGGGCGGACTGAGATATACCGAGGCGCTGCATGACGCGTCAATAGCTGCAAAGATGTTCATCGCTGACGATAGCAAAGCCTATGAAGGACAGTTCCCTTCATCCACAGGTCTCGACCTCTCCATAAGATACAGCGTGAACAAAGAGAGATATACCGGCACATGGTATTTCACCATCAAGAACGCGCTCCTGCAACCCGACTACGGCGATCCTTATTACGATTTCCTTACCAAGGAGGTGATCATTGATAAGATGATCATGCCTTTCCCATCGGTAGGTTATAAGATTGAGTTTTAATCATAAATGGAAACAAGATGATACCGGATGAACTTTTTCTGAAGATTGTGCGAAGTGCCGTGAAGGCACCCTCAGTCCACAATGCCCAACCCTGGCTCTTTTCGAGGAGTGATGATGTCTTTTTCATCTTACCTGACTTTCAACGCGCACTGCCCGTGGCAGACCCTCAGCACAGGGAGCTGTTCATCAGTCTGGGCTGCGCTGTTGAAAATGCAATGATTGCCGCAAGGTTTTACGGGTATGTTCCTGCATTTCACTTCGACTCGTGTAACAATCGTTTCATGATCGAACTATCTCTCCGGAAAGATGCGAATCAGGCAGCGCCGGAGCTCTTCTCCTATATCAGGTACAGGCAGACGAACCGCAACCTGTATGACGATATCACCATACCCCATGATGATGGCATCGCCCTGAAGAGCGCCGTCTCGTTGCCCGGGAATGATGTGACGTTTTATTCGGGTGAGGAGGAGATAAGAAGGCTCACACCCTATATCCTCGATGCCGGCAGCATACAGATGAGCGATCCCGCCTACAGGCGTGAGTTGATCCACTGGATGCGTTTCAGTCAGCATGAAGCCATGCGCAAGGGCGACGGCCTTTACGCCACCTGTATGGGCTTGCCCCCGTTGGGGCGTACAGCGGGAAGTTTCCTGTTGAGAAATTGGGTGACCGCCAAAAGCGTAGAGAAAAGAGTACGTAAACAGTTGGACAATACAGCTACGATGGCTTTGATCACCTCAGCGAAGGATGATCCTGCACATTGGATTGAAACAGGCATCTGCTTTCAGCGGTTCGCACTGACAGCAACCAGGCTGAATCTGAATCACTCCTTTATGAACGCACCCTGCCAGGTGCCGGAGGTCAGAGCAGCGATGATGAACGAAATGGCAGTTGAGGGAGCCTACCCTCAGCTGCTGATTCGCCTGGGCTATTCAGATAAGATCGCCTATCCTTTCAGGCGGAGGATTCATGATGTGATCATCACAAATTATTAACTTTTCTTCTAATGCTATGAAAGAGAACAAACTACAAAAGCAAATGCAGCAAGAGATGATTGATAAACAGATTTTCAATCAGGTGAAAGCGTATGCATTCGATTATCTCGATAAATCCTCTGAGAGGAACGTTTTTCCAACAGATGAGGCAATTGGTCAATTAACCCTGTTCGACGAACAATTGCCTGATAAGCGTGGCTCTTCAGAAGAAATATTAGCGCTGTTACATGAAGTGGGCTCTCCTGCCACGGTTTCACAGATTGGCGGAAGGTATTTTGGATTAGTGAATGGCGGCATTATCCCCACAGCTTTGGCTGTAAAATGGTTAAGTGATTGTTGGGACCAGAACACACCGCTCTATGTAACCTCTCCTGTCACATCGAAACTGGAGGGTGTTGTCGAGAACTGGTTAAAGCAACTTTTTACATTGCCTGAATCTACTGTGGCCGGTTTTGTGAGTGGTACCTCAATGGCCATATTATGCGGGATTGCTGCTGCAAGATACAGGATTTACCGGAGACTTGATTGGGATATCAATGCTAAAGGACTGATAGGTGCCCCGGGCATCAGAATAGTTGCAGGCAAACAAGCGCATGGAACAGTTATAAAAGCCATCACATTACTTGGATTTGGGAAAGAGATGATTGAGTGGGTTGAAGTGGACGACCAGGGTCGTATACTTCCGGAAAAGATACCTGCCCTGGATGATAGGACAATTCTCATCCTTCAGGCGGGGAACGTCAATTCAGGTTCATTTGATGCTTTTGATCAGATTTGTGAGAAGGCGCGAGAGACAAACTGCTGGATTCATATTGATGGTGCATTTGGATTATGGGCAGCAGGTGCTGAAAAATTGAAACATCTGACTGCGGGGATTGAGAAAGCTGATTCATGGTCGGTGGATGGACATAAAACGTTGAATACCCCTTATGATTGCGGAATCGTATTATGTTCGGATCAAGAAGCGTTGGTCTCTGCACTGCAGGCAACCGGATCATACATTGTATACGGAGAGGATCACAGAGATGGGATGCTTTACACGCCTGAAATGTCGAGAAGAGCAAGAGCTGTGGAACTGTGGGCTACGATGAAGTACCTGGGTAGACAAGGGATTGATGAGTTAGTGAATGGATTACATGAAAGAGCCGCGCAGTTCGCCAGGGAACTTAAAGAAAATGGGTTTGAAATAGTGAATGAGGTGGTGTTTAATCAGGTTCTGGTTGCGTGTGCCAGCGATGCAGAAACTGAATCAACCCTCAAAAACATTCAGGATATGAGGGAATGTTGGTGTGGCGGTTCTGTATGGTTCGGTAAGAAAGTGATTAGAATAAGTGTCTGTTCATGGGCAACAACAAAGGAAGATGTAACACGTTCGGTAAAATCATTTGTAAGAGCAAGGAAACAACTGATGTGTTGACACTTTGTGTGTTAAGTCACCCCACTCTTTTTTTCAGGCGACCCTTCAGTTCATTCCATTTTCCTTTAATTCTTAGATTATCCACAGTTAAATTGTTTAATGCGTTTCTTCATTGAAACGCTGTTTTTTAAACGATATTTTTGCCTTTAATGTTTGCCTTTTTCTCCATAAAAAGAATTAACGGATTACAATAAATACATTCCAATTGTGCTCATCGGAACCTATTCCTCCTGTTGTACGTTATAATAAAAAAATAAAATAAAAAAGTAATTTTTTTATGGAATGGCAGGAGCTATTAATAGGCAAGGAGTCATGGAGTTTTCTGGGTGAGATCGCACTTCGTACATTCATCATGCTGGTGTTGCTTTTTCTGGGACTGCGCATGACCGGCAAAAGAGCGATCAAGCAATTGTCTGTTTTCGATCTGCTTCTTATCATCGCACTGGGTACCACCGCCGGTGATCCGATGATATACAGAGAGGTGGGAATTGTATCGTCGCTGATGGCTTTCATTGTTGTCTTTGGTGGTTACCGGATTATTACCTACATCATCACACGCTCTAAGAGAGCGGAGAAAATATTGGAGGGAGTGCCTATCTATATCATCTATGAGGGTAAAGCAACCCAGCTATCATTGAATTACGACGAGCTGGCGATGGATGAGTTCTTTGCAGAGTTACGCAATAAAAGAATTTTTCACCTGGGTCAGATTGAATCAGCCATCTTTGAAACCAGCGGGGAGATAAGCTTGTTGCTGTATGATAAAAAAAGTGTGAAGCCCGGACTGCCCATATGGCCTCACAGACTGAGGGAGAATTACGATGTGATCCCTGAAAAAGGATTGTACGCCTGCACCAATTGCGGACATACAGATGAGATTGATGCCGGCTCAACCTGTATGTGCCCCCACTGCAGGAGAAGCAAAAACTGGGTGAAGGCGGTGGCTTATGAATAAGAAGTTAAAGGAGCTGGCGCTGCTCTTCTTCAAGCTGGGCAGCATCGCTTTTGGTGGTCCCGCGGCTCATATCGCGATGATGGAGGATGAGGTGGTGAAGAAAAGGAAGTGGATGACGCAGCAGCATTTTCTCGACCTGGTGGGAGCCACGAACCTGATCCCGGGACCCAACTCCACTGAGATGACCATGCACTGCGGACATGAGAGGGCGGGGTGGAAAGGACTGGTGGTTGCAGGTGCCAGCTTTGTCTTCCCTGCGGTGGTCATCACCATGGTCTTTGCCTGGCTCTATCAGCAATATGGGCAGCTGCCGGCCGTGGAACCTTTTATCTACGGCATCAAGCCGGCTGTCATCGCCATCATCCTGGGTGCCGTCTACCGGCTGGGTAAAAAGGCGATCAGGAGCAGGGAGCTGGCGGTGCTGGGTGCGCTGACACTGATCGCCGCACTGCTGGGGGTGAATGAGATTCTGGCGCTCTTCGCCGGGGGACTGCTCGGTCTGGCCTGGTACATGATCCGTAACAGGACGAACACACTGCACAGCTTCGCCCCGCTGATACTCCTTCAGCTCACCACGGCTCCCGGAACAATGAAGATTCTCTTGACTTTTTTTAAAGTGGGGGCGCTGCTCTACGGAAGCGGTTACGTGCTGTTTGCTTTTCTGGATGCGGAGCTGGTGAATACAGGCATGCTGACGCGGCAGCAATTGATCGATGCCGTGGCGGTGGGTCAGATCACTCCCGGTCCCGTGCTGTCGACAGCCACCTTTATCGGATGGCAGCTGAACGGCTTCTGGGGTGCCATCGCGGCTACGGTCGGCATATTCCTTCCCTCCTTCATCCTGGTCTCTCTGCTTAACCCCCTGATACCGAGAATGCGGAAGTCGAAGGTGATCGCCGCATTCCTCGATGCGATCAATATCGCATCGGTGGCGGTGATTGCGGCTGTCTGCGTGGAGATGGGCAAAGATACGCTCACCGACTGGCGGACGGTGGTTATTGCAGTGATGAGTATCGTTGCCGTGTTTTACTTCCGGAAGATGAACAGTGCCTTTATCGTGATTGGCGGTGCGCTGGCAGGGTACCTGCTGACATGGATATAGTGAGCTTATCACTGAAAAATAATCCTGTTTTTTTCGAAATAAAGTTGCAGGATATTTTTTTTATATCTTACTTTGTATTTCAAAGTACTTTCAAAATGGAAAAAGACAAATATTTAGACGATCTGAGTGAGATCAGGAGGATCATGAGCCGATCCTCCCGGTTCATCTCCCTTAGTGGCCTTTCCGGCGTATCCACCGGTTTCATCGCATTGGCAGGCGCGCTTCTGGCATATCAGCTGATCTTCAGGCACCACGACTTGCTGGTTTATGAGCGTGTGTCGATCGGCAGTGAGGGATTGAGAGATTTACTGCTTGTCGCCCTTGGTACGCTGTTGCTGTCGGTTGTCAGTGCCATCTGGTTCACCGGCAGGAAGAGCAGGAGGGAGCATCAGCAGGTATGGGATAACCAGGCGAAACGGCTGCTGATCAACCTGCTTATACCATTAACCACCGGAGGCGTACTCTGCCTGATGCTGTTGTTCAGGGGCTATGTAGGTTTTGTACCCTCGCTGACGCTGATCTTCTACGGTCTGGCGCTGGTCAACGGCAGCCATTACACGTTGAGTCACATCCGCTACCTGGGAATCACAGAGATCCTTCTGGGCCTGGCTGCCTTCTTCTTTATCGGCCAGAGTATGTACATATGGATGCTGGGCTTCGGTGTGGTGCAGATGATTTACGGATTGATGATTCAACGGAAAGGTTAAGTGGTGAAAGAGTTGCTGAAAGATTTTGACAAAGCATTCGAGAACAGGGTACGATTGGGTATTATGTCGGCACTGATGGTGAATGATCAGCTGGACTTTAACGCGTTGAAGGAGCTGCTGGGTGTCACCGACGGTAACCTGGCGAGTCATCTCAAATCGCTGGAGAAAAGCGAGTACATCACCTTCAGCAAATCGTTCCTGGATCGTAAGCCCAACACCAATTACGCGGCGACAGCCAGAGGGAAAAAAGCATTCAGAAAACATATCAGCGCAATAGAGAATCTTCTACAATAGTGTGAAAGAGAGATCTTTGAAAACTCAATTATTCATCATCATTTTATAATATAAACAGTATGGAAACAGCAATCAGAGAGAA
>JAAYGM010000130.1 GCA_012727735.1 Bacteroidales bacterium
AGCCCCAGCGAGAAGGAGAAGGAGTCAGAGAAGGATAGCTGTAACTGCCCTACCAGGATGCCCAGGACAATGCCTAACGCGATGGGGAAGAAATCGGTATCTGAGAGTTTCTTCTCATTGTTGCCCAGCAGCTGCCCTATCTCCTGCACATTTTTCTGTTCTCCCACTACAACCAGTTTGTCGCCAAACTTCAACCGCAGATCGGGTGTGGGTGAGAGCACCACACCACTACGGCGTAATCGCGTCACATTGCAGTGGTAGGCACGCGAAAGATCCAGTGAGCCCAGCGTTCTATCCACAATCCGCTTGTTGGTCACCAGCAGTGACTCAACCACCTGATCCTTTTCCACCGGCAGCTCAATATCGGTACGCTCACCGATGAAGAGAGCCAACTGCTTCAGTGAGTTGTCGGTACCCACCGCCTTCACCAGGTCACCCTCCCGCAGGAGATGCTTCGACCGGGGGATCACCATCCGCCCCTCGTGGATCAGTCGTGAGATGACCGCTCCCGTCATGGTGCGAACCTGTAACTCTCCCAGCGACTTGCCGAAGACTGTGGGATTGACCACTCGGAATACCGCAAAATTGACCTCCGGATAGGCTGACTTTGTCTCATGTTCCAAACGGTAGGCCTCCTCCTGCAGGTCTTTTCCAATTATTTTCGGGAAAAATTTAACAAACAGGATCACCCCGATCACCCCGAACGGATAAGCAATACCGTAGGCAATTGAAGCGAGGGGTGAATGGGTACTGTCAATGGCCACCGCCAAGCCCGGCGTACTGGTCAGCGCACCGGCTATCAGGCCGGTGACACCCGGTATATCGATTCCGAACAGATACCCCATTCCAAGTCCCACGGCACCTGCCGATACGATAATGATCAGCGCCATCAGCAACAGATTCTTGCCGTTCCGGCGGAATGAATCAAAGAAACCGGGACCCGACTGGAGACCGATTGAAAAGATAAACAACACCAGGCCAAAGTAACCCAGCGACTGCGGTATGGTCACCCCAAAATGGCCGAACAGCAGAGCGATAAAGATGACGGCAGAGACATCGAGCGATACCCCCTTGATCTTGATGCGTCCCAGCATATATCCAAGCGCAATGATCAGGAAAACGGAGAAATAGGAGTTCTGAAACAGTGAATGGGTCATGATACACAGTTGATGAATACAAAATAATTGATAACCGAAATTGGGTGTAAAGATAGCCATTTCACCTGAAATTTCAATAACTTTGCCATACCATAAACAACCCTTCAGACGCTTGAACCATGATCCGGAAAATATCAATCCTCTTCTTTCTCTCTCTTTTCAGCCTCACCTTGTCAGCGCAGATCACTCCCGACAGTAGCGGAAGATGGCTGGTCGGCAAGCATGACGGACAACCTTTCTTCTGGCTGGGTGACACGGGCTGGGAGCTGTTCCACCGGCTGGACAGGGATGAAGCTGTTCATTATCTGAAGACCCGCAGCAGTCAGGGCTTCAACGTGATCCTGAGCGTAGCTCTCGCCGAAGTTGACGGGATACGCACGCCAAACAGGTATGGGGATGTACCTTTCAGCGATCTGGAGACGCTGGCATGGGATATTACGCCGGGCAATGATTCGGGTGACCCCGCTCAATATGACTACTGGGATCATGTGGACTTTGTGATCCGTGAGGCGGAGAAGCGTAAAATGTATATCGGTCTCCTGCCCACCTGGGGTGACAAGGTGGTACCCGGTGCTGCGGGACCGGTGATCTTCACCAATGAAGAGAGGGCTTATCACTATGCGAAGAAGCTGGCAGAGCGCTATAAGGATCAGTGGAACATCATCTGGATACTGGGTGGTGATCGTCAGAGCGTGGAACATAAGAACAACAGGATCACAGCCGATTACCGTCCCATCTGGCGCGCTATGGCACAGGCCATTGAAGAGACCTGCGGAAAAGATGCATTTATTGCCTATCACCCCCGGGGAGGCTCCTCCACAAGCAGGAACCTGCAGCAGGAGGCGTGGCTCGATATGCATGCCATACAGAGCAGTCACGGCAGCAGGGAGGTGAGGGTGTGGAATCAGATTGCCGACGATCTGAAGCGGACACCCTCACGCCCGGTGATGGATATGGAGCCCTGCTATGAGGATCACCCGGTGAACCCGTGGGATGGCAGGTGGACGCGCAGCGAGCGTGGCTACTTCGATGATTATGATGTGAGGGCGAGGATATACAGAGCGGTCTTTGCCGGGGGATGTGGCACGGTCTACGGACACCATCAGGTATGGCAGTTTGTGGATACCACACGCAATGCTCCCATATGGGTGGGTGACACGATTGTCGGCTGGCAGAAAGCACTGGAAGCCAAAGCGGCTAACCAGATCCATCATCTCAAAGAGCTGATGCTTTCACGTTCCGATTTCGACAGGGTGATGGATCACAGCCTGATCGCTTCAGAGAGGGGGAGTAATTACACCGATGAGATCATCGCCACACGTAACCGGGAAAGTAGTTGCGTCATGATCTATCTGCCACAACCCCTGCCGGTGACAGTCAACCTGCAGCAACTGAAGAGCGGACGCAGGGTGGTGACCTGGTTTAACCCTGTTAGCGGGAAAAAGAAAAAGGTGAGAGGCCGCTACAAGGCAGAGCAGGAGACCTTCACCCCACCCTCATCATCACAGAGAGACTGGGTGTTGCTGATCGATGTGAAGTGAAAAAGAAAGAGCGCCACTGCAACAGTGGCGCCCTCAGGAATCTATCGTTTAAAATTGAATCACATTCCCTCTTCTATGTTCCAGACAAATGCCCTCAGACCAAGATTAGCCGCTTCACTGTCCAGCTCCTTCAGGTATTTCAACAACATTGGCACCTTCTCATCCTCTACAATAGTAAGGATGGAGTTATTGACAGATGGCCATGCATGCGATCCGTAGTGTGGGATACCATCACTGCTGCCCTTGCCGTAGACCTCTTTCCAGGCTGTAAATCCCCGGATATTGAGCTTGCTCAGATGATCTGTAATCTGCTCATAGTGCGCCTGGTCTAATATAATCATTACTGCTTTCATACGATGAGAATTATTTGTTTTCGTTTCTATTTACCAGCACTTGACGATGTTTTTTACGCCTTCTTCGCACACCGAAGCCACCCATCATGGTATAGAGTGCCGGAATGAGTATCAGGGTGATGATGGTAGAGAAGGTCATCCCTCCAATGATGGCCACACCCAATGCCTGCCACATCTCCGACCCCTGCCCGGTGCCGATAGCCAGTGGTATCATTCCAAGGATAGTGGTCAGTGATGTCATCAGTACCGGACGAAGCCTTGATCGTCCGCCATGTACCACGGCGGTGACAATAGACATGCCTCGCTCGCGGTTCAGGTTGATATAGTCGATCAGCACGATACCATTCTTCACCACCATACCCACAAGCATGATCAGCCCCACAAAGCCCATGATACCGAGCGGTTCTCCGGTGATGGCAAGCAACAGCAGCGATCCTGTGAAGGCAAACGGTACGGTGAGGATGATGATAAAGGGATAGGTGAGTGACTCAAACTGTGATGCCAGCACGATATAAACCAGCAACGACACAATCATAAGCAACAGTAGCAGATCAGAGAATGACTCCTCCTGGTCTTCCATCGAACCACCTACCTCAACCTGTACACCCGGGGGTATATCATAACCTGCAAGCATGGTGTTGACATCTTTTACCACCTCACTCAATGCTCGTTTGTAAATTGTTCCGGTGACCGAGACTATACGCTGGCGGTCCTGACGATCTACCTGCGGCAGTGTTGAGGTCTCCACAACCGTGCCTAAATCGCGCACACGTACACCTGCGCCCATGGGGTTGTATATAAGTATATTCTCAATGTCCTCTATCGATTCACGGTATTGCTCTTCGTAACGCACGCGAATGTTATACTCTTCACCCTCTTCACGAAATTGCGACATGGTAAGACCGTTGATCCTGTTCCTTATCGCACTGGCAGCGGTGCTCATATTCAAACCATTCAATGAAAGCTTCTCACGATCAAATTGAATCTGGTACTCCAGGCGATAATCTTTTCTCGATATCGTTATATCTCTTAAACCGTTCACCTCGTTGAGCCGGGTATGCAAGTCATTGGCTACCTTGTCGGTGACGGCAAGATCATATCCGAAAATATTCAGCGCCACATTACTACCTCCGGTCATACCCATATCACCACCACCGGGTATCACCTGAAAACGATTCAGCTCAGGCATGGCTGCCAGATCCTGTCGCATCTCATCGGAGACATCGTAGATGCTTTTATTCCTATTCTTTGCCTCCGTCAGGCGGACGGTATAGGTGATGATGTTGGATGCATTATCCTGCATAGCTGCCCAGGCGTTATCCTCGCTGGCTGCTCCCACGCTGAATGAGATAATATCTATCTCGGGATAGTTCACTCTCATCTCCTGTGCAATGCGGTGACCGGTCTCACGGGCTACCTCCATGCGTGTACCTGTGGGCATCTCAACAGTGAGCGCAATATCGTTGTTGTCTGATGCCGGCATAAACTCGGTCTTCAGCGTGACGGCGCTGATTACAGCACTCACGATAAAGATGATCACCACTACGAACAGGGTTATCCTTCTCTTCCTGGCCACTCTGTCCACCAGCCGTGAATAACCATGATCCAGTTTATTGAGAAGCGGCAGGACCCTTTTGTTATACCATCTGTCGAATCCGTTCACCTTCACATCTTTGTTGCCGCGCATCATCCTGGCACTCATCATGGGTGTAAGTGTCAGAGCGATCACCAGTGAGAGTGAGATAATGATGGTCACCATCCATCCTAGCTGCTTGAACATCAGACCGGCAAAACCGCCCACCATGGTCATCGGCAGGAACACCGCGATGATGGTCAGCGTGGAGGCGATTACTGAGAGTGACACCTCTTCTGTCCCGTAGACAGCCGCCTGCCTGGGCTGACTCCCCCGTTCAATGTGCGAGGTGATGTTCTCCAGCACCACAATGGCATCATCCACAACCATACCAATGGTGATCGACAGTGCCGAGAGCGAGATGATGTTAATGGTGTTGCCCGTGAGATAGAGATAGATAAACGACCCGATTAGCGAGATGGGGATGGTCACCATCACAATAATCGTGGCACGCCACCTGCCAAGGAAGAAGAGCACGATGATACCCACAATGAGCAGCGCCAGCAGAATGGTTTCGAGCAGACTGTTAATGGATACCTTCACATATTCGGAGGAATCCATCACGGTGATAAGTTCGATATCGGGTGGAAGGTTCTTTTGCAATTCGGGAAGCTGCGCCCTCACAGCATCGGCAATCGCCACCGTATTGGCACCCGACTGTTTCTGAACAACGATACTGGCGCTTCGCACCCCGTTCGTATAGTTCTCCTGTATACGGCTCTCCACCGTGTCATTTACTGTAGCTACATCCCGCAAGTAGATGGGCCGCCCCTGGTTGTTCCCTACAATGATATCATTCAAATCACGGCTGTCGGTAAACTCACCCTCAAGGCGCAACATGTAGGTCTGTGATCCGATATCAAAATTACCGGCAGGTATGTTCACGTTCTCGGTAGCGATCACCTGTGCAATCTGCTCCAGTGAGATATTGTATGCCTCCAGCTTTTGAGGTGCAACATTCACCTGTATCTCCCGCTGGGGAGCACCACTCACCGAAACAGTACCGATACCGGAGATGCGGTTCAGCGGATTGGCCACCTGCTCATCGAGAATCTTATACAACGCCCCGGCGCTCTCCTCGGCTGTTGCCGAGAGCACAACCACAGGGATCATGTCGGAACTGAACTTCAGAATCATGGGATCTTCGGTACCGTCCGGGAGGAAGCCCGAGATCATATCCACCTTGTCCCGCACATCATTCATCACATTGTCCATGTCGGTGCCGAAATCAAACTCAAGCATGATCATCGACATCCCGTCTTTCGACTGTGAGGTGATCTCTTTCAGTTTCTCAGTAGAGTTAAGCACATCCTCCAGGGGGCGTGTGACGTTGGCCTCCACATCCTCTGCTCCGGCACCAGAATAGGATGTCATCACGGATACTATGTTGAGATCAATATTGGGATAGAGGTCAATAGGTAGCTGCCGGTAAAACATAAGTCCGATCAGCACCACGCCTATAAATATTAAAGCTGTTCCCACGGGATTTTTCACCGCGGTTTCATATGGTTTCATCTGTTTATTTCTTTAAACTGTTCGTGCATTTATTGTACCACCTCCACTGCGGCACCGTCAATTAATCCGGTATTACCCTCTGTAATTACCCTGTCACCAGCGCTCAATCCAGAGACAATTTCATATTTGTCAGCCAGCCTTGTACCAAGTTCAACAAGGGTATAAATGGCTTTACCCTCTTTCTCAATAAAGACGTAGCGATCGTTGGAACCGGTCTGTTTCAGCACAGCCTTGTCTGAGACAAGCGGACGCTCGTTTGTCCCGAAATTCATCTTCACACGGGCAAACATGCCGGGACGAAGACGCTGATCACTGTTGGGTACACTCACCTCTACGGTGAAAGTGTGCGACATGGGATCGATGGTGGGGTAAATCAATGTTACCTTACCCTGAAATGTCTCGTTGCCCAGTGCATCTGCCTGCACCTCAACGGGCATGCCCTTCACCACATTGCTGTAATAGGATTCGGATACATTCACCATCACCTTTACCGGATTGATATTCTCAATGGTGAGGATGGGCAGCTGCGAAGCCACGTCGCCCGCATCATAATTACGGGCGGTCACCACCCCGCTTACGGGACTCGTCAGCGTGGTGTTCTCTCCAAGGTTGTTCAGCGCTGACTCTGCTATATCGAGTTGTGTCTTTGCCTGATCGAGCTGCTGCTTTGAGATGCCGCCCACAGCAAAGAGTTCATTATATCTCTCGTAGTCTCTCCTGAGCGTAGCCACCTGTGTCTGCTGCTGCGTGAAGTTGGCGGCGTCCATTGCGACCAGTGCCTGTCCGCGACGCACATAAGCGCCTACATCCACATATATCTTTCGAATACGCCCCCCCATGGCCGGGGCGATATTATTTACCTGATCGGCCTCAATCGTAGCGGTAAAAGTAGAGATCTGATCCACCGCCACCAATTGCACCTCTTCCACACGCACGTTTGATTTTTGAGAAGCTTCGCTCTCTGCACTGCCATCTTTCTCTTTTCCTCCGCAGGAAGCGAGCAATGCTACTGCAAGAAGAGGAATAAACTTCAATAGGTTGTTCATTTTCATATGATTATTATATTATTTCTTATTTCTTATTTCTCACTTTCCACAGGCGCTATATCGTATCCCAGCACTTTCTCAAGATCAGCCTTGGCTGCCAGGTAGTCATACACAGCGTTCCTGTACTGCAGCTCTGCGTTGATCACTGCCAGTGCTGCCGCGTTCACATCCACGATTGTGCCCATCCCTGTCTCGTAACGCTTCAGCGTGATCTCATGTCCTTTACGGGCTTGGGCAATAGACGATTCAGTAGCGACAACCTGTTCAATATTTTTATGGATAAGATCGAAGTTGTTCTTGATGGATAACTTCAACCCACGCTCCACCTCCTTGCGTTGTTCCGCCATCTGATAGAGCTGTATCTCCGACTGTTTCATGTTGTGATAACGCTGTCCTCCGTTGAACAAAGGGATCTGAAGGGTTACCCCCAGCATGGAATAGGGATCCCACCGGTAGTCCCTGAACTTGAAATCGTTGTTCTGACTCGTGTAGGTCCAGTTGAAGGAGGTCACCAGCGAGGGTGCAAACTGCAGCTTCTGCATCTCAAGTGCATTTTCGGCCTGCTTCACCTGCAGTTCAAACTGCTTGATATCGCTGTTGTTCACCAGCGATGTGTCAGCAGGGATGATCAAATCAAACATGGTGTTTCGGTAATGATCAAGTGATCCCACAACCTTCAGCGGCACATCACCGTCAATACCCATCAGCATCTTCAATTGCAGTTCTGCGATCTTCATCATGTTCTCCGACTGCAGGATACTGGGGATAAGACTCTTCAGCCGCACATCGGCTGTGATCACATCATACTCAGCTACCACTCCCTGGTTGAACCTGTTACGAATATTCTCCAGATTGATCGAATCAGTCTCATAGGTCTTCTTAAATACCGCGTAGCTGTCCTGCGCGAGCAACAGGCTATAGAATGATTTCTTCACCTGGTTCACCAGATCAATACGCGATGCACGAGCTTGCTCCATCGCCAGACGGATATCCACTTCGCTCATCTGGATATTCTTCCATAATGAGGGCATCACAAGTGGAAGGCTTACGTTCAGCCCGGCAGACCAGACGTTGAAGCGTCCCATCTGTATCCCTTCTCCCGATGTCTCAGGATCAGGCATCATCACCTTGTTCAGCACCTGTAACACCTGAAGCTCCTCGGGTGTATATTGGGTAGGATCAATATCACCTCCCCCAAGGCCAAAACCTTCATCAAAATAGACTGTCTGCCTTTTAATGGCACGCTGGTACTGCCCGATGATGTCGAGTTGTGGCATAAGTGCTCCGTAAGCCGATTTTTTTGCATATTCTTTCTTGGTGATCTCCATATCTGCCACCTTTACCGTGGGGTTCTCACTCAAAGCAATCTCCAGTGCACTGTTCAAATCGATATGCAAACTGTCAGTCTGCTGTGCATATGACCGGTTTAAACTTGTGAAACCGAACAACAGCATTACCAATAGCATTATTTTTTGCGGATTCATTTTATCTCTTTTCATTACTATTTATTGTTTTCTTCTTTCTTCTTTTCTAAATATCTGTCAATTATTTTTATCCCTTTTTCTGTTGATATTCCACGCACAAAATTGATCATCATCGTATAAAACAACTCAGGAAAAGAGAAGGGAGGCTTCTCAAGGTAAGAAGCGCGAACATAAGTGTAGGTGCTCTCCTCTACCAGGAATGCTGCTACATCCACATTCAGATCTTTCCGGATAAACCCCTGCTCGATACCATTTCGTAGAAAACTGCGTAAAAATGCATTGTTTTTATTTATATCTTCCTGCATCAACCGGGCAGCACGGGGATAGTACTTGTGAATATCCTGGAAAAATTTCACATTCCCAAGTGGCGTAGCTTGTTGTATTTCGATGATTTTTATAAAAATTTCAACCACATTGAATTTCTCGCTTAAAAAAACGGAGAAGTGCTTGTCACGCTCCTCTCTGAGTTTAATCAGCAACGACAACAAAATACCTTCCTTGTCCCTGAAGTTCTCGTATATCGTTCTCTTCGAAATACCCAGAGATGAGGCCAGCTCATCCATCGATGTATTTTTTATGCCGTACTGATAGAACAGATCTCCGGCTTTCTCTATGATTCTTTCTTTTACTTCCATGAATAACCTTTATAAAAACGCACAAAGGTAATTCAGAAAACTTGAAATCTCAAATTGGTTTTCCAGGTTTTAACAAAGTTTACACAAACGTTGATTCCTGATTCACAGATTGAGAATCGCCCGCAGCTCCTTGTAACCCGAAACGCTCGCTCTTATCTGATCTCCGTTCTTCAATGTAAGTATCTGGTTCTGTTTTTCATACAGTTCAATGCGAAGTATCTTCTCCACGTTGACAATGAAGGAACGATGGACCCTTATAAATTTTGTTCGGGGTAAACTGGCTTCGAAATACTTCATCGTCTCCTCCTTCAGATAGCGGCTCTGCCCCGTGACGATCTGCACATAATCACCATCCGACTGAATGTAAACAATATCGGGTACGAGAATCACATGAATTTTCTGACCTGTTTTCACAGCTATCCGCTCAAGTATCTCATCTTCTTCATTTCCATTATTCTTCTCATGAGGGGGAATTGATTCAACCAACTGGTGTTGATCATCGCTATCGTTTTTGTAATCGTTGTCGTTTTCATTTTCATCTATTTTTTGTAACATCTTAAAGTGAATGAGTTGCATCTGTAACATAAACATGAACAAGCCTATCAAAGCAGTCAGCGGAATCAGTGAGCGGATCTGCATTCCATTCTCATTTCCGAAAAAGAGGAGTGAGAAGAGGAAGCTCAATCCGACCCATATGCTTATATATATTAGACCCAGCGCAAAATAATTGATCAATCGCTGATATAGGTCAAGCTTCACATAATTGGAAGAGGGAATAATAATCGCAGATAGAATGCTAAGACCGACAAAAATCAATGAGTCTGCAGCACTTTTCAGCAATAACATTACGAAAGGAAAGGCGACTATCGGATGAAATGCCAGTGTCTGTAACACTGCATAGGTAATGCAAAAAAGCACTACAGGCAGCAGTCGGACAGGTATAGAAAACAGGGAAAGTTTCATCTACTATTTCATGTGGTTTCCAATGAGATCACATAAGCAACTCTTTCAATCGGGATTATGAATTTGTTAGTGTATCTCACACCCACCAAAAGTGAGATCACCGCGAAGAATAAGCTTTCGCGTGTAATCAGGTGGCTGTAGAATAAATCGCTTATCTTCCACACCTCCCAGTACAGTCTGGAATTTTGTCTCCACCACCCAATCACCGGGAATATAGAGTTCAACACCCCCAAAAGTTGCATCTATGTCAAGATAGGTCTCACCTTCGGGAAGTGTGGTTCTCCTTAAATCCAGCACGACACCGCCAAAGGTAGCACTAATGACTCCCCCGCGAAAAACAGGATCAAGAAAGATACTCTCTGAGCCGCCAAAGACAACTTTTTTCTCAATCCGGCCGTTGACACCTTCAATAGAATCAGAATGATCATGCCGGTAACTTACGGACCTGGGGCTTTTCCCTATGAAAATTTTCAGGATGAGACAGAGGCCCAACAGAATCAGCAACAGAGGCCAGTAGGTATACGCAAAATCTCCATTGATACCGGAGAAGCTTTCTGGGAATGACACTGCAATACGTGGAACAAGAAAGAACAGACCAAGTATCAGCCATAATAGGGTGACCAGAATATTATGCCTGGAGAAGCTGGCAATACCAATCACAATAAAAATCATCGGCCAGGAGAAAATAATTGGTCTCCACACAGGATTTATCCAACCAAAATTGAAAGAGAGGAAGAGCACTCCCGCAATCACAAGTAATAATCCGAACAAGATCCCTTTCAACCTGGGTGAAGGGGAGGACTGAAATGCATGTGTTTTCATAAATTGCACATTTTATTATTTGCACAAATGTACACAACAGAAGAGGCGCAAAACAATGAAAAATCGATGAACGCTTCTCTTTTACCCGACGAACAGACTATTTTTCCTCTTAAACAAACGCATATTTTTTATCCAACCTGAAAAATAGTTATCTTTGAAGTGTAAAAGTATTAAAAATAGATGAACTGTATGAACAGAAACAGATTATTTTCAAACATGTTTGCGCTGACAATGATGCTTCTCCTGTTCACGAACTGCACGGGGAATAAAAACAGCAAACCGGTGAGCGTGGACGACCTGCTGACGAATGCAGGTTCACTGATCGGTGAAACAGTCATTGTAGATGGCCTCTGCACTCATGTATGCGCCAAAAGCGGCATGAAACTTTTCTTGCAGGGAAGTGACGCAGCACATATTCTGCGTGCTGAATCTGATGCCACCCTTGGCAAGTTCGATCCTGAGAACATAGGTATGCAGGTGAGGGTCAGGGGCAGGTTGGTGGAAGAAAGACTGGATGAAGCATACCTGCAGGATCTTGAAAAGCAGATAAACGACACCACGCTGGTCTCACACGGTGAAGGAGGTGAAGGATGCGAAACCGAACAGGCAGCTGAAGGTGTAGCCATTGGCAGCTCAGAAACGGAGAGAGTCAACCAGTTGCGTCAGCAGATTGCTGAAAGAAAAGCGAAAGAGGGGAAAGAGTACCTTTCACAATATTATCTTGCTGCTGAATCATGTCAGATAATTGATTGATGGAAGAGATCAGCCCTTTTACCGGATTTACACCGGGCACCATTACATTCCTGCAGGAGTTAAAAGAGAATAACTACCGCGAATGGTTCAATGAACGCAAGCATATCTACCTGGAGGACTTGCTTGAACCAATCAAGTCGCTGGCAGTCATGCTTTCGCCGGTCATGTATAATATCGACCCGCTGTTTGAGTTACGCCCATCAAAAATGATCTCCCGCATTTACCGTGATATCCGCTTTTCACCCAACAAAGATCCCTACAAAGCATCCATGTGGCTCAATTTCCAGCAGGCAACCACCCATTGGGAGAACTACCCGGGCTTTTTTGCCGAGGTGGGAACCGAGTATTTCATGTATGGGATGGGGTTGTTCATGCCAAAACGAAAAGTCATGGATCATTTCCGGGAAGAGATAGGTTATAGCCGGGAATCATTCCGGGAGATGGCGCAGAAAGCGCTCGACGTCGGTTTTGAGGTAGCCGGCGAGAAGTATAAACGTCCTCTCACCAACGACCTACCCCAATTTTTCCAACCATGGATGCAACGGAAAAGTGCTTACGTGATCAAGAAAATTACGGTTACAGATCAAAGAATCTTCAGTGAAGCCATCGCATTGCAACTGATGGAGGATTTCACACAAATCACAGATCTTTACCGTTTTATGATGGAAATTGTGAAGGAAGCGCAATAAAATTATAATCTGTCACTATTATTTTATAATTTTGCACAAATTCTTATTAATTCCGCACAATAAAAATCAAAATGGCAAAGAACAAACTACGTGACGAGGCCCTTGCCTACCATTCGCAGGGACGCCCCGGTAAAATTGAAGTTGTACCTACAAAACCCTATAGCTCACAGCATGATCTCTCTCTCGCCTACTCTCCCGGAGTGGCAGAACCCTGCCTTGAAATAGAAAAAAACCCTCAGGCCGCTTATGATTACACCTCCAGGGGTAATCTGGTGGCGGTCATCTCCAACGGTACCGCTGTGTTGGGTCTGGGTGATATTGGTGCTCTGGCAGGCAAACCGGTGATGGAAGGAAAGGGGCTGCTGTTTAAAATATTTGCCGGTATCGATGTGTTCGATATTGAGGTAGATGAAAAAGATCCTGAAAAATTCATTCAGGTGGTCAAAGCGATCGCCCCCACCTTCGGAGGCATCAATCTGGAGGATATCAAGGCACCGCAATGTTTTGAGATCGAAGAGCGACTGAGAGAGGAGCTTGATATACCCATCATGCATGACGACCAGCATGGGACAGCCATCATCTCGGCATGCGGTCTACTCAACGCACTGGATATCAACGGAAAGAAGATTGAAGAGATACGCATTGTGGTGAACGGCGCAGGTGCTGCCGCCAACTCATGCACCAAGCTCTATATCGCCCTCGGTGCAAATCCGGAGAATATCGTGATGGTCGACTCTAAAGGGGTGATCAACACCTCGCGGACCGATCTGAACGACCGAAAGAAACCGTTCGCCACAACCAGAGAGATCACAACCCTGGAGGAGGCACTGAGAGGCGCCGATATGTTCCTCGGGCTCTCCGTGGCGGATGTGCTGACGGTGGAGATGCTGCTGTCGATGAACAACGACCCGATCGTGTTTGCCCTGGCGAATCCCAATCCAGAAATAACATATGAACTGGCCATCGCATCAAGAGAGGATATCATCTTCGCCACCGGTCGCTCCGATTACCCCAACCAGATCAACAACGTCCTCGGCTTTCCCTATATCTTTCGCGGTGCACTCGATGTACAGGCCACCAGCATCAACGAGGAGATGAAGAAAGCCACCGTCTACGCACTGGCAGAACTGACGAAGAAGGCAGTACCCGATGTTGTGAATGAAGCCTACAGCGTAAAGAAACTAAGCTTCGGCAAGGAATACATCATCCCCAAACCGCTCGATCCGCGTCTGCTGACATCGGTGGCACCCGCAGTGGCCAGAGCAGCCATGCAATCGGGTGTGGCACGCAAGCCCATCACCAACTGGGAGGAGTATGATCACAAACTGCGTGACCTCATGGGGCTCGATAACAAGATGATCCGCCGTCTATATGATATGGCCCGCCAGCAACCCAAACGTGTGGTCTTCTCCGAGTCGAACCACCTGAACATGATCAAGGCGGCAGAAACAGCCTATACAGAAGGAATCTGTCACCCTATACTGCTGGGCAACGAGGAGAAGATTGCCAATGTGGCAGCTGAAAATCAGATTAGTCTGGAAGGTATTGAGATAGTGAACCTGCGTCACGACCGGGAGGAAGAGAGGCGGCTGCGTTACGCGAAGATACTGACAGAAAAACGGAACCGTCAGGGGATGACTTTTGATGAGGCTGCAGAGAAGATGTTCGAAAGGAATTATTTCGGTATGATGATGGTGGAGACCGGAGAGGCTGATGCCATGATCACTGGTGTATTCAGTAAGTATGCGAACACCATTGATATTGCCAGGGAGGTGATCGGTATTCGCGACGGTTTGAACCATATCGGGGCAATGCACATCGTGAACACCAAGAAAGGAGAACTGTTCCTTGCCGACACACTCTTTAACCGCCACCCCACTACTGAGGCACTGACAGATATTGCCAGGCTGGCCAATGCGACAGTGAAGTTTTTCGCACACGATCCGGTAATCGCCATGCTCTCTTACTCCAACTTTGGTGCCGACACTGAGGGAAGCCCCGCCAGTGTGCACAAGGTGGTGGAGACGCTGCATGAACGCTATCCCGACATGGTGGTCGATGGTGAGATGCAACTCAACTATGCCCTTAACAGCAAACTGCGCGACAAGAAATACCCCTTCACCAGACTACGGGAGAAAGAGGTGAACACCCTGGTGTTCCCCAACCTCAGCTCGGCGAACACTGCCTACAAACTGTTGAAAGAAACGGGCTTAAACGATATCATCGGTCCCATACAGATGGGACTGAACAAACCGGTCCATATTCTCGATGTGGAAACAACCGTGCGTGATATCGTCAATATGGTAGCAGTAGCGGTGATCGATGCGATCGTGGAGGAGAACATCCGGCTGAACAACCTGCCAAGAATACAGTAACTAATTCACATACAACAATAAAAAACACACAAATGGACAAAAGGAAAAAATTCATGCTCCCCGATACGGAGATCCCAACACAGTGGTACAATATCACCGCTGAGATGAAGAACAAACCACAGCCGATGATCAACCCGCAGACAAAAGAACCGCTGAAAGCAGAAGATCTCTATCCTCTTTTCTCGGAAGAGTTATCCAGGCAGGAGGTCAACAACAGCGATACTTGGATCGACATTCCGGAAGAGGTACGTGAAAAATACAAGATCTACCGCCCGACCCCACTTGTACGTGCCAGGGAGCTGGAGAAGGCGCTGGACACACCTGCGCACATCTACTTCAAGAACGAGAGCGTGAGTCCCGTGGGATCGCACAAGCTCAATTCGGCACTGCC
>JAAYGM010000131.1 GCA_012727735.1 Bacteroidales bacterium
AGATGGAACAGAGCCAATGCGGATGAAATATTGACCATCATTCAGGTATATAGAAATAAGATCAAAAAACGGTTACTATGATTATCCTGTTGAAATTGTTGCTGGCACATTTTGTGGGCGACTTCATTCTGCAACCCGGGTCATGGGTTGTTGAAAAGGAAGAGAAGAAGATCAGATCGGTGAAGCTTTTCCTTCACTTGCTGTTGCACGGGGCACTGGTATGGCTGATACTCTGGAACCTGAACGGGTGGCTCCCTGCATTGTTGGTTGTGTTGTTTCACGGAGTGATTGATATCATCAAGATCTATGCACAAAAAGGAGAGCATATACCATGGTGGTTTCTGACAGATCAGGCGCTTCATCTGATTGGTATCACAGCAATCTGGTATTTTTGGTTTAAACCCGATATCACATTACCTCCTCTGCATGATAACAGCATCATCTGGATTTATGCCACTGCCCTGGTTTTCATTACTGTCGTTTCCGGCATCGTGATACAGGTCGTGATGTCAAAATGGTCAGAATCACTGAACAGCAGCAGCGATGCATCGTTAAGCAATGCAGGGAAATATATTGGCATACTGGAACGGCTGCTGATCTTCACTTTTGTTGTTTCCGGCCACTGGGAGGCGATAGGATTTCTGATCGCGGCCAAATCTGTTTTTCGTTTCGGTGATCTGAAAGAGTCGAAAGAGCGAAAACTCACAGAGTACATACTGATTGGTACGCTGCTGAGCTTTGGCATAGCACTGGTTACAGGTATCATCGTGGTTAAACTACTGACATATTAAAATAACTGTTCATTGAATCATCAATCATGCGCGACAAAAATGAAAGAGAAAAGGGCCTGGCAGAGCTGAAAGCAGAGATCAGCCTGAAAGCAAAAAACGGTGTTGACTTTATACTGGCGGCAACCGTTTGCTGGTTCGGGATATTCATCATCTGGAGGTTTACACTGATTTCCTCGTACGAGAAAAGTGTGTTTACCTTTATTCTGGGAGGGGGATTGCTGCCTCTGGCATTTGCTTTTTCGAAAATAATAAAAACAACCTGGAAGATAAAAGACAACCCGCTACAGCCTCTTGGGTTATGGCTCAATTTTGCACAACTGATCTATTTCCCGTTTTTGTTTTTTATCTTCGTGAAGTATCCCGATTATTTCATCATGGCTTATGCGATTATCACAGGTGCACACCTGTTCCCCTATGCCTGGTTTTACGAAGAGAAAGGGTATGCTGTTGCTGCTGTGGCCATCTCTGTGGGAGCAATGGCGATTGCTCTTCTTGTTGATCCTGTTGATATTTTTTATGTGCCGCTCTTTACCGCAACGCTGCTGCTTGTACTGGGTTTTAGGATTCTGTACAGCAATAATAAACAATTCAAAACAAACAGACAAGTTTAATGAAACAATTCATTTGTGCATTCATTCTTTTGGTTGCAAGCCCGCCGGTACTTCAGGCACAATCAAGCGATTCGAAATACGAAAACAGGATTGCCATCTCCTTTTCATCGTTTGGTGACAACTTCGTATACTACAGTGAAGGTTTGGCTGGCGCAGCAAGTTACGACGGTGATTACTTCTTTGCTGTCGGCATCCATTATCTTCATCCCCTGAACCGATGGCTCGAGCTGGAGACGGGAGCCGAGTATGCCAGACATCACATCTTGATCAATCCCAACCTGCCACCCCAAATGGACAGTACACCGCGGAAAGCAGCTTTTTCACTGATCAACATCCCGGTCACCCTCCGGGCAAATTTCCTGCGCTATTTCTTCGTGAATGGGGGACCTTTCCTCGATATTGATGCTTCGACAGAGAGTCCGATAGACAGTCAAACTGGGTTGGGAGCCATGCTGGGGATCGGCATGCAGTGCCGGCTCCATTCGGGTATTGCACTCTTTGTAAATCCCTATGTAAAAAATCATTCACTCTTGCCCTTCGGTTTCTTCAATCATCATGAGAGGGTTTTTGAAGCAGGGTTTAGGCTCGGCATCACTTATCCGCTGAACCGTTGAAAAAAACAGACCATCTGAGTTTGCAAAACAGGCTTTTTATGCATTCACTAACTATTGTATTGAAATGATCAAATCAGTTCTGATCGTCGGCCTGGGAGGTTTTATAGGTTCAGCACTGCGTTATATGGTTTCAAGATATTTCCAGATCCATTGTATTTCTGTTTTTCCATGGGTACTTTCACCGTGAACATTATCGGAAGTTTTGTTATCGGTATTCTTTTTGGTCTCTCGGAAAAAGGAAATATCATGTCACCTGAATGGCGTATCTTCCTGACTGTTGGTGTTTGTGGTGGGTTCGCAACCTCCTCTATAAGAACAAAGTAAAACACCATATAAAATAAAAAAATAGACATAACTTTTCAACCTCTCCTGATGCTTCGTTGGCAACAGGCGTTTTCTTTACATAACTCCCTTATTTATATTTTATTAGTAATTCTATACTGAACAATTGAAAAAATCCGAATGTTCTAATTAAGCGAATTATCATGGATTAATTAAAATTTGAAAGCTATGGATTACTTAAAAAATCAAATTGAAACATTAAACGACCTTGTACTAATTAACAATGACAGAGTAGAGGGTTATCAAAAAGCCATTGAGGAACTGAAAACGGAGGACGCAGACCTGAGATTTATTTTTCAGGAAAGAGTTAACCAAAGTAAATCCTTTCATTCCGAATTAGTAAATGTAATTGCCAGAACAGGCGGTGAGATTGAAGAGGGTACCAAGCTATCCGGTAAGATTTATCGTGCCTGGATGGATGTGAAAGCTTTCTTCTCCGGAGCAGACAGAAAAGCAATTCTCGACAATTGTGAGGATGGAGAAGATGCAGCTCTCAGAGCATATAATGAAGCTCTTGAATGCGAGGACCTCACCCCTGAGCAAAGAACAATCATCATTCGTCAGCAGGCAGAGATCAAAACTTCACACGACAAGATCAAAGCGATGCGTGATTTGCTCTGATTTTTTTCTTCTTCACTTCAGACTATTGAACATTTATTAAAGGTGGAACTCATCTCATCCACTGAGGTGGTTCCGGCTTCGTTATCCGCGGGAATCATCGAAGGATGAGTGTTCCACCTTTATTTGTATCTGTGATTCATTCTTGAATTCATTAAAAACATTACCCATGAAAAAAGAAAGCAGTAAAAATGAGACGAACGGTTCTCAGAGAAAAAAGAGTGCAGATCAGTCGGGGAAGAACCCTACTATCCCGGGTAAGGGTACCGAACCGGCAAAGGTATCGATGATTGAACTAAAAGATCCTGATCCTGTGGAGATGAGTGAAGCCGATAAGAAAATCTCACGGGAAGTACGTCCCGTGACGCCTGAAAGTGCCAAACAAAAAGACCTTGCCTTAAATAAGGGAGGTGGCTATAGCAAACGGATGACAAGCAATCAGGGACTCCGTGTAAATGATGACAGCAACACACTGAAAGCTGGCGAGCGTGGCCCTTCATTGCTGGAAGATTTTATCATGCGTGAGAAGATCACCCATTTCGATCATGAACGCATCCCCGAACGCATCGTACATGCCAGAGGATCGGGGGCACACGGTGTCTTCAAGGTCACCAACCCCATTCCGCAATTTACAAAGGCTCAATTTCTTACAGAAAAAGAAAAAGAGACCTCGGTCTTTGTCCGCTTTTCCACCGTTCAGGGGGGACGCGGGTCAACCGATATGGCCCGAGATGTAAGAGGTTTTGCCGTCAAGTTCTACACGGAAGAAGGGATCTTTGACCTGGTGGGTAACAATGTGGCTCCATTTTTCATACAGGATGCCATCAAATTTCCGGACCTGATACATGCAGTGAAGCCTGAACCACGCAACGAGATACCGCAGGCAGCATCCGCACATGACACCTTCTGGGATTTTATCTCCACCTCCCCCGAGACATTCCACACGGTGATGTGGCTGATGAGCGACAGGGCTATACCCCGCAGCTACCGGATGATGGAAGGTTTTGGCACCCACTCGTTCAGGTTCATCAACGACAAGGATGAATCATTCTTCGTGAAATTCCACTGGAAACCAACCCTGGGACTACACTCACTGGTATGGGATGAGAATCAGAAGATTGCCGGTAAGGACACTGATTTTCACAGACGTGATCTGTGGGATGCCATTCAGCTGGGTGAGTTTCCGGAATGGGACCTTGGGGTTCAGGTTATCCCGGAGGAAGATGAGTTCAAATTTGATTTCGACCTGCTCGATCCCACGAAGCTGGTACCGGAAGAGCTGGTGCCCGTGCAGATTGTGGGCAGGATGACACTGAATCGTAATCCCGACAATTTCTTTGCTGAAACAGAACAGGTAGCTTTTCATCCGGGCCATGTTGTTCCGGGTATCGATTTCTCCAATGATCCGCTCCTGCAGGGGCGTCTCTTCTCTTATACCGACACACAGATATCACGTTTGGGTGGCCCCAATTTTCATGAGATACCTATCAATCGCCCGGTAGTGCCGGTCGTCAATAACCAGAAAGACGGGATGCACAGGATGACCATCCCTGTGGATGAAACCAGTTATCACCCCAACACCATCAGTGATAATTATCCGCTACAGTCCACTAAGGAGGAAGGAGGATTTACAAGTCACAGGGAACGTATAGAAGCACACAAGGTGCGCGCAAGAAGCCAAAGCTTCCTGGATCATTATTCACAGGCCATTCTATTCTATCACAGTCAGACCGATGTGGAGAAAAAACATATCGCCGATGCTTTCAGCTTCGAACTGGGTAAGGTGAAGCGTGTCGCTATACGTCAGAATGTGCTGAAGATGATCAGAATGGTTGATAATGAGCTGGCCATCCAAGTCGCCACACAGCTGGGTATGCCCATTCCCGAGGGTGTTCCGGAGAACATGCAACATAGTCCCGATGCCACACCGGAAGAGTATGAAACCATCATTGTGAAGCCCAAAATAAAGGAATCGCCGGCACTGAGCATCCTGAAGAATCAGAAGAAAGATTCTATTCGCACACGAAAAATTGCCATTTTGTGTGATGAGGGTGTGGATGGCTCTCAGTTGAAAAAACTGAAGGAGACACTTACCGGTGAAGGAGCTATGGTAAGAGTAGTCGCGTCTCATCTTGGAATCATCCGGGACAATCAGGGAAAGGAGATTGAAGTAGATGATTCTGTGCTCACCACCTCCTGTGTCCTGTTCGACGCGACAGTTGTTCCCGACGGATCACCGGATATGTTTATAATGATGCAGATGGATCCACACTACAAGGAATTTGTAAGGGATACTTATTTTCATTATAAACCTATATCGGGTAATGGAGCTGCTGTCAACTTTATCCTGGATGTGATTGGCGAAGATCTTACCACCGAGAACGGAATTATAAAAGATGGGAATCCGGCCAATTTTGTAAAAGCCATTAAAGAGGGTCGTTACTGGGACAGATAGTAATTAGCGGGAGAGATAAAAAATTGCGTTCACAGATAAATGTAAATAATG
>JAAYGM010000132.1 GCA_012727735.1 Bacteroidales bacterium
AAGAAGTATGGGAGGATGAAAATCACCCCCCACAGAAGAAGATGAACAAAGATATTGTTCCAACTGCCTCCATTTTTTTGTTTTACTAGCTGATCCATTTCACAAATATATTAAAATTATGGGATTCTCATCATCTGCCATGACCTTCACCTGGGCCCATACCTCTGCCAAAACCTCTGCCTTGCATCATATCCTGCTGTGTGGCACCTCCTTTGAAGATGTTAAACCGGTAAATGAAATGAACCATGAAATAGCTGGTCAGCGTGTTGGTGGTGGTATCACGGATATAGTTGGAGGTGACGCTGCGGCTTATGTTGGTTCTCTGTTGCAGGATGTCATAGATCTTGAAGCGAAGGGTGCCGCTCTTCTGCTTGAAGAGTGCCTTCTGGATCGATGCATTCCAGAGCCATTCATTCTGTTCAAAACCATCCGTATAGCCGGAGTTGGTGGAGTAGTTGATATCGCTCTCGAGCGTCATGTCCCATGGCAGATAGATGGATGTGCTCCCATTTCCGCCATAGTTCAGATATTGCTGGTCCTGTTGGCCTTCAAGGCTGTTGGTCACGTTATTGAAGTTGACGTTTCCCCTCACCGATAAGTCGAACAGGTCGGAACGGTAATTCAATCCCATCACCTCCATCAGTGAAAAACGGTTATTGATGTTCATATCATCATTCGTAAACACTTTCGAGTCATTTTCATTCGTGATCGACTTGGCGAATCCTTTACTCTGATTATAGCTGACAAATGACATGGAGAAGAGTGAAAACTTGATGTTACGCAGTGGCACGTTGAACATCATCCTCCCGTTTGCGTTCCAGTTCCCTTTTACGTTCTGGTAGGTGGTCTCCCTGCGTCCGGTATTCACATCGGTGATCGTGGCCGACACGATATCATTGGTCAAATAACCGGCGTTGATGAATGTGTTGAAAGAGCTGGCCTTCCCCGGGTTCGACTGTTGATAGCGGATGTTGAGACGATGCTCGAACGAAGGATTGAGATCGGTATTTCCATAACTGATGTTCAGCGGGTTGGTTACATCCACCACCGGCGAGAGCTGTGTCAGCGATGGCTGTTCTGTATCGCCGTAATAGCGTATGCGTAGGTTTTTTGATCGGCTCCAGTTATAATTGAGTTGTGCCATGGGTGAGTAGTTGATCACTTTCTGTTCTCCGTCGAAGATCATGTCGTTGCCGACAAATGTCTTGCTGCGGGAGGTGGAGGGCTGCATGGAGAAACCAACCATGTAGTCATATTTCTCTCTTACCCCCTTGAAGTTGGCTTCAATCTCCTGATTCACAAAATTGTTCTCCAGTCGTTTACTGTAAGCAGGATCGAGGATGGTGTATTCACCTGTTGCGTCCTTTGAACGGGTATCCCGGTCCGATTCCGATAGGTTCTGACTGTACTGATATGCCAGCTGCAGGAAGTGTACATCACTCAACGGCTCCACATAGGAGAGATAGCCTCGCCAGTTACGGCTGTCACTGGTGTTGGTGAAGCGCTGGTCTATCAGGTCGTCAGGACGGCTACCATTATAGAATGTAGCTGACTTGTTCGTGCCGGCATTCTCAGCGTCATTTGCCTGTCCTCTCACC
>JAAYGM010000133.1 GCA_012727735.1 Bacteroidales bacterium
GTGCATGCCATATCAAAGCAGTGGCCACTCCTTTGCCTCGGGCAGCTTCGTCTACAACCACATCTTCGATCCACCCTTTCAATCCTGTTACCAGCCTGTTGAAAAGAAGCGTCAGTGATCCTGTCACCTCACCGTCGATGGTCGCGATGAAAAGAAAGTTGTTTTCTGATCTGACAACTTCTTCCAGCGCTTCGCGTGAAGGGTACTTCTCATTGCCGGTCAGCTGTGGTATCAGCCTGCTGAATGAACTCACAATATGATCATCCACAATTGTTACTCTCTCTATCTTCATCTATCTTTTAACTTAAATGATAACCCTGACTTTTCAGTTCCGATGCGCGGAAAAGCGTGTACATCTCCTCATGCAGCGGGTAATCCCAGCATCCGAGGCTGTGGTAGATCTCGCCTCCGAACCCCGATTTAAACTTATAGAGGCCATACAACGGGTGCTCAGGGTTGGGGTCGGGAGAGATGCCGAACATATCGTATTCGGTGCACCCTGCCGCCTTCGACCGGCAGATAGCCTCCCACTGCAGTGCATAGGTCGCCATGAGGTTACGCTGAGCCGAGGATGATGCCCCGTAAAGGTATGATCCTCTGTTCTTTGTGATCACCAGGAACATGGCTGCCAGTGCTTTTCCCTCTTTCTCTGCCACCAGCAGGCTCACCTCGGCAGGAGAGCGCGTTTCATCTGCACGCGCGGTAAGCACTGTCTGGAAGTACTTCATCTCGTTGAGCAGGATATGGTTCCGTTCAGCTGTCTCCCGGTAGAGTGCGTACCATGTTTCCATACCCTCCATCCCCATCGAACGTACGGTGACACCTTTGCGAACGGATAAACCGATATTATACCTTGTTTTGGGTTTCATCCTTTTGAGAAGGGTATCTCTGTCAAGGGTCAGATCAAGATAGACCGTGTTAGAGGGCAGGATATTGGAATATGCCTTTTTAAAGTTCCAGTGATGTGTGTTGTAGTTAAACCGGAATTCCTGTGCCGGGCTGTCGGGTTCACCTTTCCAGATACCGTTTTCATCGAAATAATCACGCTCTTTTGCCCACCAGGATTCCCAGCATAAATCATAACGGATAAGGATACACTCTTTCGGCAGGAGAGATCGAAGTGACTCCGACAGCTCCTCCAGGAACATTCCCTGAAATTCATCGGCAGGCTCCAGCTCCGGCCCGTAAGGGACATATGCCACGGAATGGTGTCTGTCTATCTGCTGTAATACAATCAGCACATCAGAGATGATCCTCGACCGCTCATCGGTCAACCCGTAAAGATCCGATTTGTTTGAAGTGAAATTGATCGCAATCGTCTGGGCACCCAGTCTTTGCTTGACGACCGACCAGAATGCCGTCTGCTGTAATATAGGAGTCGCATAGAGCTCCCCGGTCTCTTTGGGACGAATGTTCGAAAGCATACCTCTTTATTTTTAAACCTGCAAAGGTAGCCAAAATAAAACGTGTAAACAAATGAACCTCACAAGAGTGCATTCACGCTATGAAGTAAGGGAAGGGGATGGATCACTTCATTTTTTCTTACATGCAAGGTGAGAGGTCAGAATACCCAGTTCTCATCTCTCCGGGGTGTAGCAGGCTGGTTGCCTTTGCCGAAATCGAGCAGATAACCACTCAGATCGAAAGAGAGCCAGAGGTCGCCAAGATGAAGCTCGGTGTGTTCGAGATAAAGCAGCTGGGGGGCGTTGAACCGGGCCAGCTCAGGGAGCAGTTCGTAAACCTTCTCCACCGGTGTGTTACGCTGCAGCTGTCCCCACCTGTCATTAAAACTGCTGCTTGCCAGTGCACGTGTCCGTGATATGATATCTTCCGAATGGGTGAGAAAAGCATCCTTCTCTTCACTGCTTCTGAATATTTTGAAGAGATAGGTCCGCTGCTGCTCTTCAAGCCTGTAATTGGACTGAAACAACAAGAGATAATCCTTATACTTGCTTTTCAGCAGCGTTTCTCTTATGAACGCTGAGAATTCGCGTCTCACATCTTCCTCCGAAGAGTTCACCTCCCACTCAATGGTCTGATAGACAATGTCATCCTTCCATCCCGATGTCTTTTTTCCTGTAAAGGTGAGGGTGTCACAGCCCGTCAGCAGAGATAGAGACAGGATTGACAGCATGATTTGTGAAAAGACCGATTTTTTCATACCCAATTATTTTTTGAAAATCAGAAGCGATCCGGCTCATCCCTCTTCGCTGTAGCCGTGATATTGCGGAAATCGTTGTCGAAATGGGAGAGGAGCATCTCTATGAGTCTGGCGTGAAATAAGGTGTATAGTTTCGAGGTGATGTGTTTCCTGTCTTTCCTTTTCAACAGCCCGAAACGCAATTGGTTCTCATCCACCCAGATCTGGGGCTTAAAAAATGCTTCGTTCTTCCATAAAAGTGTTCCATAGGTGAGTCGCCCGTCACTTGTGCGCACCCATTTATCTGCTTTTTTGCTGTCAATCATTTCGTAGATCTTATCGAGCAGCAGATCCGGATTATCAGTATCTATAATTATTGCCATTGTCTTCCTGTTATCTTCTTCATTTCGGATTCCTGTAACTCTCTATCGCCTTTTTAACAGATCCGTGCAGCAGCAGTAGGTTCTTCGCCTGTTCATAGTTCATTTCCAGTTCATCAACGATCATACGTGTGCCTCTGTCGACCAGCTTCTGGTTGGTGAGCTGCATGTTGACCATACGATTATCTTTCACCCTTCCCAGTTGGA
>JAAYGM010000134.1 GCA_012727735.1 Bacteroidales bacterium
CATCCTCGAAGGAGCTCTTCAGCCTGTTGGCTTCATAACTGATGGACGATTGCTTGATTTTTTCCTGGGTGTAATTCTTCTCTACCGATGATTCCTCATTACCGGTAAATGTGAGATTATTGCTGAAATCCCCTTCGTTGGTGATGATCCCGAGCGGTGATTTTTCCAAAATGGTTTTGGCATCATACTCTACGGAATAGTGCGGTTGTCCCTCTTCGAGGTAAAGTTGGAGTTTTAGCTTACCGTCAGGGCTGACTACCGTTGCAATCTGTGCAACCAGCACATTTGTTGTGAGTGCGAGTAAAAAAGTAAGGGATAGAAAGATTCGTTTCATTGTTGGGTTATTATATTAAATATTTTTGGAGATTTTCATTTTTCTTGTCTGCCGTCAGGCTATTATTTTTTCCATAAATTCGGTAAAAACCGGAAGTAGAGCAGATGACGCCAGGTGGACCAGTCATGGCCTCCGTTACCACCGATGTAGTACTCATGCTCTATCCCGTGATTGGTAAGCGCATCGTGCAGCGCCTGGCAGCGCAGGTTAAAGAAGCCCTGTGCCTCTTTGGTGCCCTGGCCTACGAAAAGGTAGTCGACCTTGCTGTTGACCTGCGGGTCCTGCAGGAAATGCTGCAGCGTGGTCTCCGCATCGGTATCGCCGGCGCTGAGGATACCAAAGTTGCCAAACAGATCGAGTGAGCGGAAACCGATGAACATGCTGTGGCGGCCACCCATGGAGAGGCCCGATATCGCTCTTCCTTTCGGCTCCTTCCAGGTTGAGTAGCTCTCGTCCACCAATGGGATGACATGCTCCCGGAGCTCACGCTCGAACAGGTTGAACGTCAGTTCAGCATGGCGGGGATGGTTCCTGTGGATGATCTGGTTGTTGGGGATCACAATCAGCATCGGCTCCGCCTTCCCTTCTGCCAGCAGGTTGTCCATGATGAGGTTCACTCTCCCGTCATAGACCCAGTTGGAGGGCAGCTCGCCGCTGCCGCCCAGCAGGTAGAGCACCGGGTAGTTCTCTTCAGGGTGGTATCCGGGTGGTGTATAGACATAAAGCTCCCGCTCACCACCGGTGACACCGGAGTGGTAGATGTGACGGACCACATTGCCGTGTGGCACCTGCTTCGCATCATAGTAGGCTGGCTCATCACCATGCACCACCAGCTGACTGTAGGGAGGCATGGCGGTGAAGGCAGCAATGCTGTTGGAGGGGTCGGTGATCTGCATCCCGTCAACGCGGAAGTGGTAGGCATAGATATCGGCATCCATCGGGCCGATGGTCAGTGACCATATGCCATCCTCTCCCTTGGTAAAAGGAATGGGCTGATTACCTTTCCCCAGTGCCGTATGAATTGCGCCAGGTGGCAGCAGCACTTCACCGGCATGGGGTGCTTTCAGGCGGAAGGTGACGGTACGGTCCCCATGTACCTCGGGTGAGTTGAGCGGTGCACTGAAGGGGGTCAGTCCCTCACTATCCCGGTGCGGGTTATGATCGAGGTTCACATTAGCCTGTTGTCCCTTTAAACTTATCGATATCCCCAGAAGAAGGAGCATCAGCAACAGGTGCCGGGTAGATGCAGGCAATATGTGATAAAGAGGTAATGTATTGATATGAATAGATTTCATCGGTTGATTAGTTAGTAGTGAATGGATTATTAAAACAGTTGTTGTGCAAACTGATAGAGTGATCTGCGCCATGTGAGCCACTCATGGGCCGTGCCCTGCGATTCGTAGAAGATATGATTGATATCCTGCTTTTTCAGCATATTGCGAAAGGCACCGATCGATTGCGGGAAGACCTCCGGTTCGGTGGTGCCTACACCCAGCCAGAACACTTTGATCTCCTCGTTGATGCGGTCGCCATCACTGAAAGCACCTCCCAGAAAGCTATCGGCATCAATATCCGCTGCACTGGGATAGTTGGCGGTACCACTGAAGCCGCCATAATAAGCAAACTTGTCGAGGTTGTTCATGATGATGCGCATGGTCTGGTTGGCACCCATCGAGAGGCCTGCGATGGCACGGCTCTCACGGACATCAATGGTACGGAACTTTTTGTCTATCATCGGGATGATTTCGCCGATCATCACCTCCTCAAACACCATTGCCGGGCGGGTGGGGTTGGTAGCGGTCTGTACCTCCATTGGCCTGAAAGCATAGCCGTTGTCCATTACGATGATCATCGGCCTCGCCTTGCCCTCCGCGATCAGGTTGTCAAGGATAAGACCGGCCTTACCCTGTCCCGGCCATCCTGTCTCATCTTCAAAGCTGCCGTGTTGGAGATAAAGTACGGGATAGCGATTGTCGCCCCTTTCCTCGTAACAGGGAGGGGTGTAGACAAAACAGCGGCGCGAGGAACCGGTTATCTCAGAGTAGTAGCTGAGCTCGCTGACCAGTCCGTGTGGTACATCCTTCAATGCGTAGAGCGCCTGGTCATGGGCAGGGATCTCGATCCCGCTTCCCCAGCGTCCTGCGCCATAGAAGTAGCGGGTGCCGGGATCAGGAACTGATGCCCCGTCGATATTGAGCTGGTAATAGTGAAACCCCTCCTCCTGTGGAGCCGATTCACCGATCCATACTCCCTGTTCATTTTTCGTCAGGTCATACTTTACTCCCCCTATATCAAGCTGTACATATTGTGCGTCGGGAGCCTCCAGCTGCACCCGCACCCTTCCCTCGGAGTTCACCTGTGGGTACTGTTTCCCCGGCTGATTCACTTCGGATGGACTAAAATCCTCCTTTACAAGATCCTGGGCCCGGGCACTGCTGAATGCCATAACGGTCATCAGGCATACCAAACAATAATTTCTTCTGTTCATCACGTTATCGTTTTACGATTAATATTTTCATGTACTGACCACAATACTGTTGTTTTCTTGCCCATGGTCATCTCCCTTTCTTTCTACTGTATTACCGGTGTGTGATGGGTAAGAGATCCTTCAACTTGTCTGTGTTTGATTGCAGGAATCGGGTCTTGAATCTTTTAAGCTGCTTTTTTGAAGATCTGTAAATAGTTGATTATTCGGGAACAGCATCATTTTTTGTTGTAGCATGCAGTCCGATCAGGCTACCGGTGAAACCACCTGCAACATCGGTTGAGAGAATGTCTCCCGAGACTGTTCCGCCCAAATTATGATAAGTTGAACCATCAGTTGAGTAATTGAAGCGGTAATCATCCCCCTTGGCCGTGATCTGAAGGAACAGGGACTTGTCTGTGCGGACAGGTGTGCTAGCCAAAATGATCGATGAACCCCTTTCTGTACGCTGCAACACCAGGTAATCCTGCTTCCCTTTCCTGGTGACACCAAAGATATAATAAAACCGTTCGCTCTGGTAACAGACTATGCCGGCCAGATCCTTTTCCGAGGATGGCTTGTACAGCAGGCTGGTTGTCGCGGTGAAATGTTTGTGTTGCTGGCGGTGGAAGAGGGTAGAGGTGGGAGCAACCTCTTTAAGGTTGACAGCAAACGGCTTTATGTGGATGCCCTCTTTATCCGCAGTGATAAACTCTTCGCGGGGACCCCTCACACCAATCCACCGGTAATCGAGCGGTGTGGACTGGAAATCATCTTTAAACGTGAAATTTCCGTTAGGAAAGAACCCCTCTCTGCCGGTTTTATTCTTCACCCCTTCAGGCATCTTCAGCCTGGGTTCTATAGGTACAAGGCCGTTCTCAAAAACAGGATATCTGCCACTCCAGTCAACCGGGAGGATAAATGTTTCACGACCGGTGTTCACCCTATTCTGTTCATTCGGGCGGATAGCGAGGAACACACCGTAATGTTTCCCGTCGGGTCCCTCCACCAGGTCGGCGTGACCTGCCCAATCCACCTTGTTCTCCCTGTCGGGGTGCAGGTAGCGCTGCGACAGGATAGGGTTGTTGTCAGCAGGCTGGTAGGGACCTTTTGGATGATTGCTGGTGAAGATCACCTCGCTGTGCCAGTCGCCTGTTCCCCCTTCAGCACACATCAGGTAATAGATGCCATCTCTCTTGTAGATATGGGGTGCTTCAATCCAAATGGGTTGTTCCGTGATATCTACCCCACCGTCCACAATAATTTGATCTGTGCCTGAAATGACCTGATCCTTCTCCATGTCATATTCCCATATCTTAATCACCCGGTGACCTTCATACAGCTCTTTGCCTCTGTCGGGTGCATCGTTATGAATCACATAGGCTTTACCGTCATCATCGAAGAAGAGTGAGGGATCAATACCCCCGAAACTAAGTTTCTTTACTTCGCTCCATCCTTTAAAGGGATCCTTTGTCTTCACCACCATGTTCCCGATGTTACCGGCAATCTGGGTGGTGATCATATAAAATGTGTCGTTGTGGGGATTGTATTTGATTGCCGGAGCGTATATTCCTGCACTGATCCCGCTATCATGTACAATCAACTGAGACTTCCTGTCGAGTACATGGCCGATCTGCCTCCAGTTAACCAGGTCATTGGAGTGGAAGATGGGTACACCGGGGAACATCGCAAAAGAGGAGGATACAAGAAAATAATCATCCCCTTTCCGTGTGATGGAGGGATCGGGGTAACAACCCTGCAGGATTGGATTGTAGAACTCATCCGGCTGCAACGGATTATTATCATAGAGTGGATCCTCACCCTGGTAGATGAATTGTTTGAAATTTGGATGGTTTGTGGTCTCTTTCTTTTGGGCGAGGAGACAGGTATTGGCAAACAGCAAAGACAATGCTGTCAGCAGTAGCGGGAGATTCATTTTTGTTTTCATTATGGTAAAATATTACGTGCAGAATAACGACAAATATATATATCTGTATGAGAACAGCATCCATATTTTGGATAGATAATTCACGTTTATAGATAAATCAGCACTCACTCAGAGCTTGGAAGGGGATTTTCCAAAATATGCCTTAAAGGCAGCGCTGAAATATTTTACACTTGAGAAACCACACAATTCACTCACCTCTGTTACTGTATATTTCCGTGTCTGGATCAATTTCAGGGCATGATTCAGCCGGATGCTTTTAATGAAATCGATGGGTGACAGGTCTGTCAATGATTTTATTTTTTTGTAAAGAAGAGAAGTGCTGACGTTCATTTCTGAAGCAAAAGTCTCTTTGTTAAATTGTGAATTATCCATGTTGGTATGTACCACACTCACCGCTTTCTTGACAAACTGATCGTCCAGCTCATTCAGGTATATGGGTTCGCTCTCTTCTTCATCGATAAGGCGGAGCGCTTTCTCTCTGACAATCTTCCGGTTTTGAATGATTGTAAATATGCGCTGATTGAGTAATGTCATATCGAACGGTTTGGTAAGATAATCATCCGCTCCCAGGCCCAGTCCGTGTAACTGTTGTGATTTATCATTTAATGCGGTAAGCAGAATAACCGGTATATGTGAAGTTTCGTAAGTCGATTTGATGAGACGGCACAGTTCAAAACCATCCATATTGGGCATCATGACATCAGTGATAATCAGATCGGGCAGTTTTTTCTGTATCATATCCCATGCTTCCTCACCATCTTTAGCGGCAGCTATTTTGTATTTGCGTTGCAATGATTGCTGTAGGAACTCTTTTAAATCATCATTGTCTTCCACGATCAGGAGATACTCTTTTTGATCGCTACCCGATTGGTTATCGGTGATTGTTTCATTTCCGACAAGAGGGTGGGGTGTCTCTATTTCCGTATGTTGTACATCATTGGGCAATGATGTAGTTGGTATTGGTACCTCTTTGTAGGGTATGGTGATCCGAAACAGTGAACCTTCATTCTCCCTGCTCTCCAGGGAGATGGTCCCATTGTGCATGGTAACATAGTTCTTCACCAGCAGCAGACCTATGCCAGAACCCACGATGGTTGAATTAATCACATTGTCACCTCTGTAAAACTCTCTGAAGAGTTTCTTCTGTGCATTATCTGAAATACCCAGACCCCGGTCTTTCACTTCCAGTACCCATCTGTTTGGGTAGCACAATAGATTGATCTGCACCTTACCCTCCGGATGTGAATATTTGATGGCGTTAGAAATAAGGTTGTCGACCACTTTCTCAATCTTCAGTTCATCTACGGCCGTCACATATATCTCTCTGTTGGAGTTGAATTCAACACTGATATTGTGTTTCATTGCTGTAGCATCAAACATCGATTTTCGCTGGCTGATAATTTTCACCACATCGGCCATCACAAAAAAGGCCTGCCCTTTACCGATATCCACCTTCTGAAAATCGAGTAGTTGATTGGCTACATAGGAGAGACGGTCAGACTGTTCAGTAGCCAGATTTAGATAATAGCGTCCTTCACCCGACAGGTTTTTTTCCTTATTCAGCTCTTCAATAGGCGCATTGATAAGGGTCAGTGATGTACGGATGTCGTGGGCCATATTCGTAAAGAAACGGATCTTATCCTCCGTGTGCTGTTGTCTGATCCGGTTGATATAGTACCTCAGGGCAAGGACAAGGATGGCACCGGCTAAGATGAATATCCCAAGACGAAACCAGATCGTATTCCACCAGGGAGGGGTGATGTGAATCATTAGTGAACGCTCGTTGATGATCTGATTCATTGAGCTGTCGTACATACGAATCTTCAGTCTGTAATCACCACCCGGCATGCTGGCATATGTGATCGCCCGTGAATTGGCTGGCTGGGTCCACTCTTCGTCAATCCCTTCCATCTGCCAGGAGAACTTGGAATAGAGTGAGGTTGTGCCGATGGGCAGAAACTCGAGCGTTAATGTGTTTTGATCATACTTAAGCGATATCTCCTGTAGCTCATCAAGGGGAGCGTCGATGGTGACAAACTCATTGTCCCGCAATGACCTGCCCGAAATAATGATATCCTGAAAATAGATTCTCCCTACTGAGGGAGAAAAGAGTACAGCGTCTGGCTCGAACATCAGTGCTCCGCTGTTGGTGCCCCAGATCAACTGTCCGTTAGACAGCTTCAGGGATGAATTCTGATTGAATGAGACATTGAAAAAGGAAGGCAGGGATGAGAATACCATCACATTTTTTTCTTCGATATCAAACTTGCATAATCCCGATTCCGTCCCCAGCCACAAATATTTCCCTTCTCTGAGGAGACTGTTCACGTAGTTAGACGGCAATCCGGCATCAGTGGTGAACTTGTCAATCGTGTTGTCTCTTAGGTTGTACCGTATCAGGCCATTACCCGAAGTTGCCATCCATACATCATCACCGATGATAAGCAGATCATGCAGGAGATAACCATCCAGGATGGTACGAGTCTGCCCTGTTTGTTTGTTCAGGAGACTTAATCCATAGGTGCAGGCCAGCAGGAGATTTCCGGGAGAGAGTTCAGCAAATGCATAAACCGGTTGAAATGGATACTCCATAAACCGGTTCTCACTTTCAATATAATGGAAGATCTGTCCCAGCGGACTTCCCAACCACAGATCGCCATGACTGTCTTTGAAGATATCAAAGATATAGTTGTTTGTGAGAGAGGAGTAACCATCTTCACTCGAATAATGGGCGATTTCCCTTCCTGATTGGCCGTCGATAACATAGACGCCCGATGAGTAAGTCCCGGCCCAGATATTACCATTCAGGTCTTCACACAGCGATAGGAAGACCTGTGCCTGTGCCTGTTCGTTTTGATAATAGGTGTGCCAGCTGTCGGATGAGACATCCCAGCTACTCACTCCGTTGTTGGTAGCAAACCATATTTTTCCTCTGCTGTCTTCGATAACTTTGTTTACATTATCGTTACTCAGTGAGTTGGGGTTGTTGATCTGATGCGTGATCTGCGTGATCTCAGCCGAACCCTGATCAAAATAGGAGAGCCCCCCGCTGTAGGTACACACCCAGACACGTTTATGCTGGTCAACAAAAATGTCATAGACCCCGTTTCCATTCAGGGAGAGCGGGTTGTCAGCATTTTCTTTGTAAATATTCAGTATTCTGTTGCCTTTTTTTGACAGTTCCCAAATGCCCTGGCCGTCAATACCCACAAGTATGGTTGAATCTGTATTCGCTTCAATAGCCTGAATGGGTTGTTTGGGAAAAGGATGCAGGGGTGATTTAGTTAAAATATTATTTGTGACATCAAACATATACAAGCCGTCGGAACTGGTTCCGACCCACAGCATATCGTCCGCTTTATTGTAATAGAGTTTTGATACATTTAACTGGTTACTTTCCGTGTAGTCGAAGAGTTGCCTGTCCGACAGCGAATGGGTATTCATGAGCCAGAACCCGTTGCTGGCACCTATCATAAGGTGGGTCTCATCGTACCAAACCAAATCATACACATCAGTATATTTATCTTTGCCCAACTGTATCAGTTTGTTCTCCTCGTATTTGTATAGTCCTGTAGAGGCGGCGATCAAAATAGAGCCATTGTTGTCGATGACGATTCTGTTCAGCATCAGGTGGCTGTCATCGAGTGGCTTGCGGATATCTATCAATAGGTCAAACCGGTCTGAGACAGCATTATAATAAAAGATCTGCCCGTTGTTGGTGTATGCCAGCAAAGAATCCTTTTCATAAAGAAGCTTCGTATATATGATATTGGGCGTTTCGTAAGGTAACGGATAGATATGGTAGCTGTTTTCGGTAAGCCGTAACACACCAGATTTTGAGGAGGCCCAGATAAAACCATTCTTGTCCTTGCAAACAGATGCGATTTCTCTCATGCTTATTCCATGAATGGTATTGATATCATAGAATTTCACATTGGAGGAATAGCTGACAAGAACAGAAAGGAAGAAAGCGGCAATTATTAATCTGGTTTTCATTGACAATTTCGTTATTGCAGGTCTATCAGACAGTCGCGGTGAATCATTGATGTTAACTTACAGGCTGCACCTCCTGTACAGATGATTTCACAATTATACTTCAAAGATAGTAACAATTGCCTAAAAAAACATAAAGGTTTTCGGATTCTTTCGTTCCATAGCCACTCTCTTCCTACTTATGCTTCTTTCATTTTTTCATCTGCTCATAGACAATACCTTTATTCTTGATCTGAAAATAATCGAAAGCGACATCAAAAGGAGTATCCGGTTTGGTTGTGTCGGAATCAAACCAGAAGGTGCTGGTCATACTCTGGGTGATGATACCGTCGCAGGCAATAAGTCCCACCCTGACATCACGCAGCATGGCATCCGCACTCCCCAGCTGCTGATACCTTTCACCGTCGAGTGAATAATAGGCTGTATAGCGGGCTCCCTCTTTTGTCAGTCGGAGGTAGAGCGGCTGATCGCCCGTAATCATCTCTTTCAGGTCGATTCTCGCCACAGACCGTGCGATATCATTCTCCTCCACCAGCAGGTCGATGGTTCCCGGTTGCGGGTCTCTTTGGCGTGTGGTCTTGATCA
>JAAYGM010000135.1 GCA_012727735.1 Bacteroidales bacterium
ATATAAACATTTATCCACTCGGGCCACAATTGAATTTTTGTGCCTGACTGGAAATTAATAAGCAAACCCTATTTAAAATTTTAGTTTTGATTGTGGGCGTTTTTTTTATTTCCTGTTCCGATGATGAGGGTATATGGATAAAACCGGAATTGCCTTTGGATACAGACGTTAGTTTGCTTGACATGTGGGCTTCCGAAGTTTCTTTTCAGGTGCAGAGTAACGGAGAATGGACGATAGAAACCCAAGGTGATTGGTTCTATGTGTTCCCAACGAGTGGCAGCGGGAATGCAACCGTGCAGATTTGTGTGCTTGAGAATGACACACAGGAACGACAGACGGGGAAGGTAACCCTACTCTCTACGACTGATCGATCCGCTGTCCAGACTTTCGAAATTGGCCAGAAATGTGCTGAAGACTATGGAGTGACGAGTGATGCTAACAGCATACCTTCTATCAAGAAATATGCAGTAGGGTACGGCTATAACACGTTGAATGAGTATGCTTCTCCCAATTCCGTGACCAAACAAATTGTCCGGTGGAATGAGATGAAGGCTGAAGACCTGATACAATTCAATGCTCCCAGTGCCCGGTTCTATGAGCGGACGGTAGTAGGTTCAAGTCTTGAACAATTGGCTCAGAACCTGAGTGCGGCCGTGAATTTTGGAGGGAAGTACTGTGGTTTCAAGGGGGAAGTGGGTGCCACCTTTACCTCAGGTGTTACCAACAACGAATTCAACGAATACGCTATTTCGTATATCGAATACAAGGTGACCGACATCAGTATTGTCACGGACATCGAGGATATCCGGGAAAACTGGATGACCGATGCCGCTAAAAAAGCGATTGATGGTGTGTCGGAAACTTACCGGGGTACAGAAGGAGTGAAGCTCCTGTTTAGAGAATACGGAACACATCTGATTACAAAAGCTGACCTGGGAGGACGATTGAGGTATAATTTGACTGTGGATGTGTCGAAGGTAACCGGTTATTACGACATTACCGCATACCTGAAAGCTTCCTATTCCAATGCTTTTGTGAATTCGGATGCTTCTGTGGATGAGGAGATGAAGTCATCCTATGCGCAAAACAAATCGCAAACCACACTCTCGTTTACCGCAATCGGAGGTGATTCCGGGCCACTGACAGACAGTTCCGATAAAAATGCCATTGAAACGTGGAAAAAGTCGGTAGCGGATTACGAGAATGTATTGACAAACAAAACAGCGTTGATTGGTTTTGGTTCCGATCTGGAGGGCCTGATTCCTCTCTATGAACTGGCCACAAGCCCGGCACGTCGCGAGGAGATTAAATCTGTGATGGAAGGGAATGGTTTTGTAACGGTGGAGTATGAAGATAAAAATAACTACCAAATAGAACTCCCAACTTTCACTGAGGGTGTGTCTGAAACATTGGTGAAGGACGTAAAAGACAACAGCAACAGGGTCATCGCCACCGTCTGCAACGAGTTTATACCGGAGATAAACCCGTTAAAACGGGTGAATGTGATTTATCCGGTGGCCAGCGGCAAGATATTGATGCATGCCGGTTTCTTTCCCGGCTACGAAGGCCGTCGTCCGGCCCGCATCTCCTGGAATGGATCGAATCTTAAAGTTGTGGATTATGAAGAGCTTGAAGAGAGAGAATATACCAATCTTTATCTGGGTGGAGTTACTATCAGAACCCAATTGAACGATGAACAAACAGCAAAGCAAACAACCATTCACAATGCCTACCTGCATGCGGTGCATTTCAATGAAGCACACCATGCTTATCCTCTGGTGAAAATATTTGGCGGTATGTATTAGCCCGAATTAACCGAGCACTTTAATTGTATTTAATTTTTTTTATTACTTTTGTACCTGACAAGCTGATCCGATGGTGATATATTATACCGAAGGATTTATTGAAGGGGCGTTGCTGTAAA
>JAAYGM010000136.1 GCA_012727735.1 Bacteroidales bacterium
ATCTGAGACCATATCACCGGGGCGGGCACGATAGACAGGAATGAGCGTGGTCCATACAAGCATCATACAAAACAGTAAAGACAATGAAAAAGATCGCTCTATTTGTTATCGTCTGCGTTTTGACAGCATGTTCAACCAACAGGAAACAATCGTCCGGTGAGCTGATAGCCGCTGAGACCGAGGCGGGCAACTTCACCCGCGCTGCGCAGATAATCGACTCACTGCTGTTACACCAGGAGATGAGCAATGAGAGAATTGAAGCACTTCGCTATGCAAAAGATTCGCTGCACCGGGTGATGCTTGATTTTAACAGGAGCCGCGAAGAGATCATCAGCTGGATTGAACAGCAGCATCAATTCACCCCGTCAGCGGAGCAGCTCAACCGTTGGGAATTATCCAAAGCGCTTGAATACAGGCTGATCGACGGGGAGAAACGCTACTTCAGTAACGCTGCAGCCAATATATTCAGGTTGGATACTGCAGCAGGAAAGCTTTCAGTGTCACCCCCCACAAAAGTTGAGAGCGGCACAAAGAAAATTCTCGACAGCCATCTCACACAACTCATCCCCACCGGTACAAAAGGGAGATACCTGTTACCGAAAGTACCGGTACAGGTCAGATACACCCTTACCGTCGAACCAGGCGTGACGAAAGAGGGTGAGACGATCCGTGCGTGGCTGCCCTACCCTAGACAGGACACCGAGAGACAGACAGATGTGCGATTCCTCGGCGCCTCTCAGCAGAAGTACATATTTTCGGAGGATAAAACAGGGCATACCTCTATTTATATGGAACAACGATCCCGGAGAGGAGAGGCGACTGTTTTTTCGGTTGCATATGCATTCAGCTCACAGGGTGAGTGGTTCGATCTCACCCAACTCGACATACAACCTTATCAGACTTCTACAGAGGACTACAGGAAATACACCTCGGAGCGGATCCCTCATATCCGGTTTTCTGAAACAATCAAAACACTTGCCGACAGCATCACCAACGAGGCAGACTCACCTGTCGAAATCCTGCAGTCAATCTATCGTTACATCGCAGCGAACTATCCCTGGGCAAGCGCACTGGAATATTCCACCATCGCTGACATACCCGCCTACGTGATTGAAAACGGGAAGGGCGATTGCGGCCAGGTGACCCTGCTGCTTATCACTATGCTCCGCTACAAAGGGATACCCGCACGCTGGCAAAGCGGGTGGATGACACATCCGGGCGAAGTGAACCTGCACGACTGGGCAGAAGTTTACTTTGAAGGGGTGGGATGGATACCTGTGGACGTATCTTTCGGACGTGGAGAGACCCTCGAAAACGAGAAAGGAAGAGAATTCTTTATGTCGGGAATTGACTCCTACCGTCTTTACATCAACGCTGATTATTCAGACATCTTCTTCCCGGAAAAGCTTTACCCCCGCAGCGAGACAGTCGATTTTCAACGCGGAGAAGTGGAGACTGACAACTGGAATATCTATTTCAATCAATGGGATTATAAGATGGAAATTACCTATCAGTAATTCATCCAATTTTCTTACCTTTGCCTCAGTACACCTGTAAACCCGATGCATATGCAAATAAACGATTACGGTTTCCTGCGCGTGGCCGCCGCGTCACCCAGGCTGAGAGTTGCCGACTGTGATTACAATACGGCAGAGATAAAATCAGTGATAGAACGTGCCGTGCAGGAAGAGGTACAGCTACTCTGTTTCCCTGAGCTCTCTATCTCCGCCTACAGCTGCGGTGATCTCTTCTTCCAGGAAGCGCTGCAGCGAAAAGTAGTAGGTTCACTTGCAGAGCTGGCTGCATTTATGAAAGAGAAACGCTCTCTTATCGCCATCGTCGGCCTGCCACTGCGTATCAACAGCTCTCTCTTCAATGTGGCGGCAGTCATCTCATCGGAGGGGATCCTGGGTATTGTTCCAAAGACGAATATCCCCAATGACAGGGAGTTTTACGAAAAACGATGGTTTGCCCCGGCTGCCGATCTGATTGGTTACTCCGTGGAGATCAATGGCGAAGAGGTATCCATCAACAAAGAAGGGATGATCTTCCGTACACCTTTCGCAAATTTCGGTATTGAGATATGTGAGGATCTCTGGATGCCCTCACCCCCCTCTTCCGGGCTGGCTATCCAGGGAGCCGACCTGATCTTCAACCTCTCAGCCAGCAACGAGCTGGTGGGCAAGAACCGTTACCGCAAGTCGCTCGTGCAACAGCAATCAGGACGATGTAACGCAGCCTATGTCTACGCCTCGGCGGGGTGTGGGGAATCAACCACCGACCTGGTCTTCTCCGGGGCCTGTTTTATCGCTGAGAACGGCGCCATGCTGTCTGAATCGAGACGTTATTCACCGGTAAGTGAGCTGATCATAGCCGATATAGATATCAATGCGCTCCGTCATGATCGGTTGACAAACACCAACTATACCACAACGGGCTCCTCCACGGAGGTCGGGTGCGGCATAGATCCGGTTTCACCCTTAACAATGCGTCGATCGTTCAACGCGCATCCATTTATCCCTTCAAAAGATATCGCCGAGGAGAACCTCTCTGAGGTGTTTAACATCCAGACACACGGACTGGCGAAACGTCTGCAGCACACCGGAATAAAAACAGTTACCATCGGCGTTTCAGGCGGACTGGATTCTACCCTTGCACTCCTTGTCACAATCAGGACGTTCGATCTCCTCGGGTTGCCGCGAGAGAATATCATCGGCATCACCATGCCCGGATTCGGCACCACCGACAGGACCTACAGCAACGCCATCGAACTGATGAAAGCTTCCGGTGTCACCGTAAAGGAGATCTCTATCGTGGATGCCGTGAAACAGCATTTCACAGATATAGGACATGATATTGACAACCATAGCATCACCTATGAGAATAGCCAGGCACGTGAGCGGACGCAGATACTGATGGATTATGCCAACAAGACCGGCGGGCTGGTGGTGGGAACCGGCAATCTATCGGAACTGGCACTGGGATGGGCGACCTATAACGGCGACCAGATGTCGATGTACGGTGTCAACGCCAGTGTGCCCAAAACGCTCGTTGCCTCACTGGCGCGATGGATTGCAGAGACACAGATGGAAGACGCCCCCCGCAGGATTCTGCTTGATGTGCTCGACACCCCATTCAGTCCCGAGCTGCTCCCGGCCGGAAAGGATGGAAAGATAGCACAGAGGACGGAGCATCTCGTCGGCCCCTATGAGTTGCACGACTTCTTCCTCTACCGCATGCTTCGTTACGGCGACACACCTAAACGCATCCTCTTCATGGCGGAACAGGCGTTCGCATCTATCTATCCTGCCACAGAAATACTGAAATGGCTGAAGGTCTTCTACAAACGCTTCTTCGCACAGCAGTTCAAACGCTCCTGCATGCCCGACGGACCCAAGGTGGGATCCATCAACCTCTCTCCGCGCGGCGACTGGCGCATGCCGAGTGATGCTGTTGCCGCCATCTGGCTCAATGAGCTGGAAAACATCCCCGGCAAACAGGATACTGAACATTGAACACCTAAACACTGAACACTGAACATATAAACATGCAACAACTCATCTCTCTTTTCAGCACTCACACCGGCGAAACAAATCCAACGCTGGAAGCACTGCCCTCATCGGGCTCCAACCGCAGGTACTTCAGACTCTCAAAAGGGAATAGAAAACTTATCGGTGTATATGGAGAGTCACGTGAGGAAAACAGGGCTTTCATCTCACTGGCGAACCATTTCCTGGCACAGGGACTGAATGTACCAAAGGTGGTTGCCGTCTCCGCCGATGAGATCTTTTACCTGCAGGAGGACCTGGGAGACAAGGTGCTTTTCGATCTTATCAAGGGGGGACGTACAACGGGCGTTTTCAGTCACGAGGAAAAAGATTTGCTCCACAAAACCATCTCACTCCTGGCCGATTTTCAATTTCTGGGTGCCCGGGATCTCGATTTTTGCGTCTGTTACCCGCTGCCTGAATTCAACCACCGTTCGGTGATGTGGGATCTGAATTATTTCAAGTACAGCTTCCTGAAGACAACGGGAATGGAATTTCAGGAGGATCTGCTGGAGAACGATTTCGAGAAAATGGCTGCCACACTGCTGGAAGATGCTACGGAGACCTTTATGTACCGCGACTTTCAGTCACGCAACGTGATGCTGGTGGATGGAAATCCCTTTTTCATCGATTTCCAGGGTGGGAGAAAAGGACCTCTCTATTACGATGTAGCTTCATTCCTGTGGCAGGCCAAAGCCAATTTCCCGGCCGAGTTGCGGGATGAACTGATCACCACCTATATCGGTTCACTGAAAAAATACCAGCCGGTCGATGAGTCCGCTTTTCACAGGCATCTGCGTCAGTTCGTTCTCTTCAGAACCCTGCAGGTGCTTGGCGCCTACGGTTTCAGAGGCTATTTTGAGAAAAAACCACACTTCATACAGAGTGTTCCTTTCGCACTGAACAACCTCCGCGAGCTGCTGAAGGAGGGGTTCGGCGATTATCCCTATCTTTGTAGGGTACTCAATGAGATGACCGATCTGAAACAGTTCGCAGACACACAAAAGCGGGAGCTGGAGGTACGTGTCTACAGCTTCGCCTATAAGAAAGGAATACCGAACGACCAGTCAGGAAATGGCGGCGGCTACGTATTCGATTGCCGTGCCATCAACAATCCGGGTAAGTACGAACGGTACAACAATGTGACCGGACTGGATGAACCGGTGATCAAGTTCCTCGAGGAGGATGGCGAGATCGTCACCTTTCTGAACAACATCAATCCGCTTATCGACCAGCATGTGAAACGATATATGGAACGTAACTTCACCAACCTGATGATCTCATTCGGCTGCACCGGCGGACAACACCGCTCGGTCTACGCGGCACAGCAGGTAGCGGAACATATCTCCGCGAAATTCGGGATAAGAGTAACCCTGATACATCGGGAACAGAACCTGGAGCAGGAGTTCAGAAAGAGAAAATAAAAACCGACAATGAAAGCAATGATCTTCGCCGCCGGAATGGGCACACGGCTAAAACCACTGACCGACACAATGCCCAAGGCATTGGTGCCTGTGGGTGGCAAGCCCTTGCTACAACACGTGATTGAGAAACTCAGCAAAAACGGCTTCGACGAGATCATCATCAACATCCATCATTTCGCAGAACAGATCATCGACTTTATCGCATCTGAGAACCACTTCAATATCCGCATCGAATTCTCAGATGAACGGGAAAAACTGCTAGATACTGGTGGAGGGATCAGGAAAGCCTCCCGGTTTTTCGATGACGGTAAACCTTTTCTTGTGCACAATGTGGATATCCTCTCCAATATTGATCTCACCGAACTCTATTCCACTCACATCAGAAATAATGCCCTGGCCACCCTGGTGTGCAGTGACCGGGAGACTTCACGCTATTTGCTTTTCAACAGGGAGTACCACCTGAAAGGGTGGGTCAATGAAAAAACAGGTGAGACAAAATCACCTAAATCCTCGATACAACAAGCGCATTATCTAAAACTTGCTTTTTCGGGCATACATATCCTTCAACCATCTATCTTTAACTACATGCAGTATTTTCCCGATCGCTTTCCGATCATTGACTTCTATCTCTCTCTTTGTGACAAAGAGAAAATCACCTGCTTTATCCCAGAAGAGCTGAAAATGATGGATGTGGGAAAACTGAATTCCCTGGATGAGGCGGATCGTTTTCTGTTTTAATATGTAAATCCACACATTTTCATACACTTTTATGTCAAATACCAGCCACATATAATCCTAATTTGCCTCTATTTTCGTTAATTAGTATTAATATTAAGTTACTTAATAAATTATTTTATTTTTAAAGAGTGGTTAATAAAATATTTTGATTTAATTTGCAGTCCTGACTTGTCCCTTTTAGTGCGGTGAAAATAATTTTTGTATTATCTCTCTCATTTTAACTGTCGGTTCCGCTTTCACGATTGCCACCTTGTTTGTAATTTGATTCAAGAGTTGTCCGTCGACTATCTTCTTCGATTCATCTATAAACCTTTTGATCGAGACACCTGTTTGCAATTCGATATGCTTTGATACAACAAGGGCTACAAAGCAAATCAGCACGTGCAGCTTTATTGGTTGTTCTTTAAAATGAAAGATTGGCCTTGTCTGAAGATCGTTTTTTGAAATTCTAAAAGCCTGCTCGATTTTATAGAGCTCGTGGTAGCGTTCTATTATGGTTTTGTTGTCTGCCACGGTTTCTTCCAGGTTGGTGTAGTATCCTTTGATGCCAAGGATCTTATTGGTTTTGTCAATCAGCTTTTCATTTAGCATGACCTTTTGGTTTTTGGTTTGAATGAACTTTAGCCTCTTGGTTTTAGAGGGTTGGTCAACGACTTTTCTCGCTTTCTCTATTTGATTGTTCATCTCGTGGAGCTCCTTTCGGTATCGAGCAGATGAATAACTGCAAATTAGGTATCCAAACTCGGTTTTCAACCTGATGCTCTTGCCATCTTCCCGGCAGATGTTCTTGTCGATGGTTTCCAGTAACTCGGCTGAGATGTTCCCCAATCGTGCTCCAACAATATAATTGATGTTGTTCTTGGTTAGCTCCCTGATATTATCCGCGCTGATCATAGCTGCATCGGCTACCACGGTGAACTCTTTCACCTGGTTTCTTTCAATGAATCCCTTGACCACGGGGATTATGGTGTGGCCTTCAAAAGTATTGCCACTGAAGATCTCGTACGCGATGGGAAAACCTTCCCTGGTGACCATTAAAGCTACCAATATCTGTGGTTGCTGGGACTTGTTGTCCTTGGAGAATCCATTCTTTCGCAACTCGTCTTCTTCGAAAGTCTCGAAGTAAAGTGTCGTGACATCGTAAAAAAGCAATTCGTAATTGAATGAATAGCACTTTTTGGCAAAGCTCATGACCACCCTTTCTACCTCATCCTTGAACTCGATCCATCCGGGAGCCATCTTGTAGTACGTTTTGCGAGTATGATGTATCCCAAAATACCGCTCCATCAGTTCTAAAGAACGAAGCTTTGATGCCGGTTCAAATATCCTTATTGTAACGAGATCTTTCAATAAAGAGGGAAGGTCGCCCAGCCCAATTTTTTCCTGGAGGATAGTTATTTGGTTGTGGAAAAAGCTGTACTTTACACCCAAGAAAGTACAATGATTCAGATGTAATAACTTGTTCGGGTTCTCATCAGGGAAGATAGAAAGTTGCGCCGAATAGTCTTTTATCCATTCTTCAGCCAACAACACTAAATCATCAAGGTCTTCTCGAGTATGGGCTGAACCAACATGCCGCATGATGGTCCTTTTATTATTGTGATACCGCACTACCTGAACAGCTTTCGCATTTGAAGCTGTTTTCACGACTCTAATTTTCATGCTAAAACACCTTTAGTGCGGTAAATTTAGCAAAATAAAATAAACATGCGCTGATTTACTGCATTTTATGACCGCACTAAATTTGAAGGGGACAAGTCAGGTTTGTATGCTGTTGGAAAGGAGAGTTTGTAATCATTAAGAGAAGGTCGAACCATTTAATAAAAGGCCTGAGA
>JAAYGM010000137.1 GCA_012727735.1 Bacteroidales bacterium
CCAGGGTGAAGAGCACACGGCCACGTCCGGCAGAGAAGGGTATCTCCCAGAGTGATTCCTTTCCTGCAGACACATTATCCTCACATAACAACCTGAAATTTTGCTCGAAGGAACCCAGCGTGTTGGTGCCCTGCTGTATCACCTCAATCGTTTTCTCTTTTGCCAGGGCATACATCTTGTCGACGCTCAGTTCGGGGTCGTTGCTGCGACGCACACCATCGGCCCGTTGTGAGAAACCGCCGGCATAGAGAGCTGTACGTGCCATCAGTCCCTTGACAAAGGCTTTGTTCACCCTTTCGGTGCTGGAGGTGATCGCTGTTTCATTGGGCCATGCCACCAGCTCTTCTGCCTCATCCAGATCGGCCAGCAGCTGCTTGTAGATTACATCACGATCGCTGCGAGGAAGGTAGAGCGTCTCGGTGGTAATTGGTTCGAAGCGTGCGGGAACATCCCCCCAGGCCTTCACCAGGTCGAGATAGATGACAGCCCTTAAGGTGAGTGCTTCACCCAGCAGCTGTGCCATTCTCGGATTCTCTTCCACGTCGCCGAAGTCACGCAATCCCTCGATGGCCTTGTTGGCCCGTTCAATACCCTCGTAAAATTTCGCCCAGGCGTTGTTGTCGGTATTCATCTGTGTGTTTCCGGGGGTTGTAGCATAGGTAGAGATCTCATATTTACCCCCGTCGTTCAGTTGCGTGGGGTTGATCCCGTTGATCCACTCCACATCACTGTTGATGCCGTAGTAGGGCAGAAAGCGTCCGCGATAGGAGTTTGTTTCACCAAACGATTGATGGATACCCATCACTGCTCCTTCGGCAAGCGCTTCAATAGAAAGGACTACCGAACCCTCGGCCGCCGATTTGGAGGGTGCATCCAGATCACAGGAAGTAATGAATACTCCGAGTGACACAACAATCATGCATATATTTATTATTCGTTTCATCTTATTTTCCTTTTACAGTTAAAAATTCAAATTTACTCCAAAAACCAGTTGGCGACTCTTCGGATATGCTGAGTAGTCGACACCCGGAGAGAGGTTTGTCTTTCTTATCGTAGAGACTTCAGGGTCATAACCGGAATAGTTGGTCCACAAGGCGACATTGTAACCGGTGACATAAAAACGGAGGCTCTCAATCTTTGCTTTTGAGAGGAGTGTTTTTGGTAACGTATAACCCAGTGTCAGGGTATTCAGACGAAGGAAACTGCCATCTTCCACAGCCCAGTCACTGAAGATCATGCGTGATGTCAGCGGAGACCACATGGTGGTGTTGGCGTTCATCGCAGCCAGTTCCTCAGGATTGTTGCTGATGGTTCCATCCTCACGAAGGTTGGTCCATCGTTCTCCTGGCTCCATGGTAGTGATCATGTTCCTGTACTGATATTTTCCGGTATGGGAGAATTCAATTTTGTTGGCGTTGTAGATGTCGTTGCCATAGCTCCAGTTGAATGCTGCTGACATATCGAAACCGTAAACGGTGGTATTGATGGTAAAACCGCCTGTATGCACAGGATTGGCATCACCGATAATCTCCCTGTCATTCACATCCACGATACCGTCACCATCCAGGTCTCTGAGCTTCATGCTGCCGGGTCTGACATCACCCACGACACCTGATGTGTTGGCGACGCCCTCTTTCAATAACCATTTATTGGTGGAATCATCATAGCCGGTGAAATCGGATACTTCATATCTCCCGTCAGCCCTGTAGCCGAACATCTGTCCGACAGCACCTCCCGTGGCGATCCAGTAATCGTAACCAATTTCCGAGGAGGCCCAGTAGGTCTCATATCCAAAGTCGTTCATGATGCCCAGACTCTGGATCTCTGTCTTGTTGAATCCGATGTTCCCGCTAAGGTTCAGGGTGAAATTTTTCCTGTTCACTGCATACCAGTTCATGGTCGCCTCGAAGCCTTCATTCTGGTTTTCACCCATGTTGCGGTATTGTGTGTCATATCCTGTTCCGGCAACGGGGAACTCAATCAGCAGGTCACTGGTCGTGTTCCTGTATGCCTCCAGTGTACCGCTCAATCTTCCTCCCAGGAGTGTGAAATCGAGTCCGATATTTCTTGTGATTGTCGTCTCCCATTTCAAATCAGGGTTCGCCATAATTTTTGAGGGCGCCCAATAATTGTTGAAACCGTTGATCCATGAGGTGGCCTTCGATTCAAACATCTGCACCAGCTGTCCGGAGGGAATGTTGTTGTTGCCTGCTGTACCATAGCTGGCACGTAGTTTCAGGTCATCGAGCCATGATTTGCTGTTTTCCATGAAGGGCTCGGCAGAGATACGCCATGCACCTGCCACCGAGGGGAAGTAACCCCAGCGGTTCTCCGGGCTGAACTTGGAGGAAGCATCAGCACGGAATGTGGCGCTCAGGAGGTACTTGCTTTGGTAATCATAATTCATTCGTCCGAAGTATGACAATAACTTGTCATCTTCGTTGTAATAGTTGTCGATGGTGTAGGGGTCTCCCTGTGACGATAATCTCCATGCATCCTGCGCAGTGAAGGTTGTGGGAAATCCGTGCACTTCGTCCGTAAGGGTGATCCCTTCCCTGATGATGTATTCGTGCCCTGCCATCAGGTTCAGGTTATGGTTGTTGCTCAGATACTTTTCAAAATCGTAGTTCACCGTATTGGTGTTTCTGATACTCTGCCGTTTTCTGTTTACCAGCCGTATGGCAGGTTTTCCCTGGTTGTCGACAGAAGGATAGTTCTTGATGTAATAGGTTGTCAGGCCCCAGTAGCGCTGATCGCCATCATTCTGATTGTCCATCCCTACCTCTGAACGAAGACGAAGGTTGTCTACAATCTCCCAGGTGGCGCTTCCGGCCAGATTCAGTCTTGTCTGTGTCTTCTCCCGTGCGTTGTCGGTGATAGCCTCCAGCGGGTTGTAGAGGTTGCCCAGATCATCGTCATCACTCCCTGCAGAGGCATCGAGGTTCTTTAAGGGTATGGGAGTATATATCACTGAATACTTCAACCTCTTATCAGTATCAAGCGTACTTGTGGCATCGTTGGCACCGCCACCATTTATTGCAGTATTGGAATAGCGTGCCGAGAAATCGAGTGTTATCCTGTCGGTCGCTTTATTCTTCAGCTTCAGGCTCATACTGTTCCTTTTGTAGTCGGAGCCCTCCATGATGGCCTTATCTGACAGATGCGAAAAATTGAAGGCGTAGGTCATTTTCTCGCTTCCGCCGTTCAGGCTGAGGCTGTGGTTCATTGAACTGCCTGTTCTTCCGAAAGTAAGATCCTGCCAGTCGTTATAGGGTACATTCCGGTAAAGATCGATATCCTGGTAGTTGCCGAAAAAGGAGTTGTAATTCTCAATGTAGCTGTTACCCCTGAGGGCAGCCTGTTCATACTGCCAGCTAGCATAGTCGTAAGGGGATAACACATCGAGTGTTTTCGCTATCTTCTTAATGCCGAAGTAGGCATTGTAGCTGAGTCTTAGTTTCCCTGCCTGCCCTGATTTGGTTGTCACAATAACCACACCGTTGGCACCACGTGATCCGTAGATGGCGGTGGAGGAGGCATCTTTCAGTACATCAATGGACTCGATGTCGGTAGGCGGTATGTCGGAGATCGTACTAACAGGGAAACCATCCACAATAAAGAGGGGATCGTTGCTCTGCGTGATAGAACCACCTCCGCGTACACGGATTCTCATCTCGGCATCGGGAGAACCTTCGGTCGTTAACACCTGCACACCGGCCATTTTACCGGTGATGGCCTCCACGGCCGATGCCACCGGCACAGCTGAAATTGTTTCCGCACTTACCGATGATACCGACCCGGTCAGGTCTCTTTTTTTCACCGTTCCATACCCAATCACCACCACTTCATCCAGGCTGGATACATCTTCTTCCATCGTGATGTTCACTATACTGCCGGTGATGGGGACTTCAATCTCCTTCATCCCGATGTAGGAAACATGCAGTGTGGTTGCGGAAGAGGGGGCAGACAACGAATAGTTACCATTCATATCGGTAGCCGATCCAATGCTTGTGCCTTTCACCATAACATTCGCTCCAATTATCGGGTCACCCCAATTGTCCTTTACAACTCCACGAATTGTCCTTTCCTGAGCTATCATACTCAAAGAACAAAACAAAAGAAGTAGTAAACCGATTGTTTCTTTCAGTTTCATTCTTGATTCGTTCATATTTGTCATGTTTTGTTAAAGTTAAATAATTCTATGATAAATAATTGTTAGTTAGTGTAAGAAAGATCATCTCCATACATTCAAGGTTTACTTTTTTCATTTCAAAATCATTCATTTTTTAGAAGGTTAAAAAACGTTAACAGTCACGCGTAATCGATATCATTTACATCGACACATCCTGACATCATCCATCGTCCTGCTCTATATCTTTTACAATGTTAATCTGTTTCTTTTAAAAGAGAGGCGATAAATTGGTTTTTAAAGGGTGATGAATTGTTTTATGGGCTATCTCAGGTTCAGAAAAAGGTAAATAATTGTATATTTGTGCTATATAAATGATTGAGTGGCGTTGTTTATTTTTAACTGTCGGTAACACAGCTTCACGCTGTTTTACTGCAGAGATAGAAGAATAATCATTGATTGATGTATCAGGGAATTCCAGCTAATGAATAAAAGAGAATTGAAATCGGCTATATTCGTTCTTATGTTTTTATCCGGTGCACTCATGCTCAGGGCGCAGCCCGAAGCCTACTTTGTGCATTACGGGGCTGAAGACGGGCTTCCTCAGCATACCATCACCGATATCCTGCAAGACAGAAATGGCTTTATGTGGTTCAGCACCTGGGACGGATTAAGCAAATTTGACGGTTACACCTTTACCACCTATCATCTCCCGTCGAGCAATACGGTAGAATCCAACAGTAGCAGAATAGACCATCTTTATGAGGACAAATATAACAATATATGGACCCTTTCATATGATAATCAGGCTTATCGGTTTGATGTGCAGACAGAGTCTTTTCTGGGAACCAGCACGATTGAAGATTTCAAGGAGCACTCTTTCTCCGCTTCTCAGATAATACCCATGAAAAGCGGCAGAGTGTGGCTGTTATCGGAAGAAGAGGGCTGTATCTCCATCAATGACTCTCTTTACAATACAACCCTGTTCAACACGCTTAAGCATAACCTGACTGACAACGGTGTCAATTCAATTTATGAAGACAATGCGCTTAATACCTGGATCCTTACCAATGGTGGATTGACATTAATACCTTCTGGCGGCTCCGGGTCTTTATTTTTTTTTCATCCCTTATCCAAAAGTAGTTTTAAAGAAAAAATGCCATTTTTTACCGTCTTTGAATCGGGTGATGAGTTATGGTTTGGCTCAGACAATGGTGTTGTGTGGAAATATGATCAAAACAACGGAACGTTCACACAGCTTGCCACTGAAATCAGTTCCGATATTATTACGATCAGGGAGGTATCTTCGGAAAAAATGGTGATTGTGTCTAAACTGAGCGGATTTGTTATATACAACAAATATGATGGCAGCATGGAGTTTTACAATAGTCAGACACTCCCAAATATGAAAAGCGACAGGATTTATACCTGCTATATCGATCATTCAAAAAATATCTGGTTTGAGACCGAGCTGTTGGGAGTGTCCAGGTTCAACCCTTACAGGAAATCGTTTATCCATTTTACTCCTTATATAGAAAGCACAGAGACAAGCGTTTTTCCACCTAACTTCTTTATTTTCGAGGATAAGGAAGAACGGTTGTGGGTACATCCCCGGGGTGGCGGCTTCTCCATATATGATCAGACCGAGGATGCTTTAATTCCCTTTTACAATGAGCCCTTTTCGCCGAAATGGATGTTCTCCAATATGATGCATGCCGCCTATTCCGACAGGCAGGGTAACCTGTGGATGTGTACCCGTTCGCATGGGTTGGAGAA
>JAAYGM010000138.1 GCA_012727735.1 Bacteroidales bacterium
GATATTAATTAATAAATAAAATATTATTCTTAAATTTGCGCTTGCAAAGTAACGCAATTTTTCTCGAATTGTGCAAACATTTCTCGACTAAATTCAAGAAAAGTGCACAATAAACGTATGTTTGTGCAAAAAAATAGCTTTTATTATGATACATATCGCCATTTTAGCCTCCGGTAGTGGCAGCAATGCAGAAAACATAGCAGACTATTTCAGTGGGAGTGACGATATACAGGTATCGCTCATTATATCCAACAGTAGAGATGCTTATGTGCATGAGCGGGCCAGTAAACTGGGTATTCCTTCCTGTACATTCAGCAGGGAAGCGTTCGGTGAAGGCACGCCGGTACTGAAAAAACTGCGTGAATACAATACAGACTTCATCGTGCTTGCCGGTTTTCTGCTGAAGGTGTCGCAGCCGCTGCTGGATGCCTATCCCGGCAGGATTGTCAATATTCATCCCGCGCTGTTGCCCGGCTATGGCGGCAGGGGGATGTATGGTGATAAGGTTCACCGTTCAGTGATTGATGCCGGGGAGAAGGTGTCGGGCATCACCATCCATTATGTCAATGAACATTATGATGAGGGGAACATCATCTTTCAGGCAACCTGCGAGGTGGAAGCAAGTGATACACCCGATGATCTGGCCCGGAAAGTACATGCGCTGGAATATGCACATTTCCCGCGGGTGATCGCCTCTCTGGTAAAAAAAATCGCCGAAGAGATTCAGCAGTTTGAAAATAAATAGTATCTTTGCAATCCATTTTGCGGCTGTGGCGTAATTGGTAGCCGCGCCAGACTTAGGATCTGGTGCCGAGAGGCGTGGGGGTTCGAGTCCCTTCAGCCGCACAAAAATCCAATTGTTACTCCTTCATGAGAAATCGTGAGGGAGTTTTTTTGTCCAATTGTGCGTTTTGTGCGTTCTGTTGCCTGCTATTCTGTTATTTCCGTGATGGGAGTCAGCTCAACTTTACGGAATTCAACCTCTGAACCCTCTGCCTGAAGAGCAATGTGCCCTTTTTGTGCTGTGCACTCATAACCATGGTTCACCATGGTGTTGTTTACCCACACCTTTATCTCATCTCCCAGGCACTCTATTACCATATTGTTCCATTCACCAACCGGCTTTTCTGCACCATCAGTAAGCTTCCTAATGTTGCGGGCTTTACCTTCCGTTATTCCCCACTCCTCTTTCGGGCCTCTCCTCGCTTCCATATCGGGCACGGTGATATCTTCAACAATACACCAGAAGTCACCTGCATTGTTATGTTGCATCTGCACCTCCATCGATTGCGGAAACATATCATAGAGTGCGCGGGGTGTGGAAGCATGCACCAGCACACCACAATTGCCCGGTTCAGCAGCAAAGCGATACTCCACTTCCAGCCGGTAATTCTCAAACTGCCCGTCTGTGATGAGGTGCCCACCGGGAGTACCCAGGCTCACCAGGAGGCCCTTGCGGACGATGAATGGGTTGATCGTGTCGGGGTTATTGTCCATTGCCGGCACATCTGCGTACCAGCCGCTGAGGTCTGTACCATTGAATAGATTTTGGGCTGAAGGCTGTTTCTGTGTGCAGGCCGATAGAACAAAAAGTAGTGTTAGCAGGAATAAATTCGTTTTCATATGATTATATCATTTTGAATTTTTTGAGCAAACGGTTATTGATGAGGGATCAAATATAAGCAAACTTTGTTCCCTCTCAGGGATAAGCTATGTTCATAATTTGATACACAATATCTTTCCCGGGCCGTTTTAAAACAACTTTGTCTCCCGTTTTTTTGTCAATCAGTTCATTTGCCAAAGGTGAAAGAAAGGAGATTTTCCCTTTGGAAACATCAGCTTCATCCACACCTACTATCTGAAAAGTCTTGATTTTCCCGGTTCCTCCTATTTTAAGTGTTACCTGTGCACCGAATCTGATTTCATTTTGTGGCTGTTCCTCTGAATGAACTACGATGGCTGTATCAATTCTGTTGTTCAACAGTTGTAATTTTGCATTGATATGGTTCAATGCGATACGTTTCTCATCCTCATTGGCTTTGTGCAGATTTTCTTTTTCATCAATAAGCTTCTCTTTCTCAGCCAACAGTTCCTCCATCCCCTCCCGGGTCACATAGTTTGTTGCCCCTTCCGGTAAATAAGCCCTGGGTGGTACCATCGGTATTTCCTCCTGATCTCCTTCTTTTACAAATCCTCTGCTCATAGCTCAGTAAATTAAAAGTTTACCTTTGCAAACATAGCTTTATTCATCCATATATTCTATTTTTTGTCTACATTTATTGTCACAAACCGGAACATTCTCGTCCAACCCGAATAAATACCTCTAAAATGAATTATCAAACACTGTTGCTTATATTTTTTCTGTTCACTGAACCGGTCTTCTCACAACGCACGCAAAAGCCGGTTCTCCACGGGAAGCAGTGGATGGCGATTACCGGTAAGCCACTGGGGGCCCAGGCCGGGGCGATGATCTTCCAGCAGGGCGGCAACGCGGTGGATGCCGCCTGCGCCATGCTGGGTGCCGCCTGTACCCTGTGGGACGTGCTCAGCTGGGGCGGGGAGACGCAGGCGCTGGTCTACAACCCACATACCAAAAAAGTAATCGCCATCAATGCGCTGGGTGTTGCCCCTACGGGGGCGACGGCCGATTATTTCAAAGAGATGGGGTATGAGTTCCCTCCCGAGGAGGGGCCGTTGGCTGCGGTCACCCCCGGCACGGTCGGCGGGTTGTGTTATATGCTCGCTCATTACGGCACCATGAGCCTGCAGCAGGTGCTGGCACCCTCCCTGGAGCTGGCTGCCGGTTTTCCGGTGGATATCCCCTTTGCCTCAGCGGTGGCGCGCAACAAAGAAAAGCTGAAAGAGTGGTCCTACAGCCACGACCTCTTCATCACCCGTCCGGGTGAGGTACAGGAGACACCCATGGCGGGCGAGATCTTCCTGCAACAGGAACTGCTGGAGACGCTGCAGAAGCTGGTGGAGGCGGAACAACAGGCGCTGCAGACC
>JAAYGM010000139.1 GCA_012727735.1 Bacteroidales bacterium
GACAGAAGGGGTCTATCTTTGCAGACGGTGCGACGCGGAGTTGTACCACTCCTCCGACAAGTTCGATGCGCAGTGCGGATGGCCCTCCTTCGATGATGAGATAGAGGGTGCCGTGAAGCGTGTTACGGATGCCGACGGCAAGCGTACCGAAATCATCTGCAACAATTGCGGCGCTCATCTGGGACATGTTTTCCTGGGCGAGGGCTATACCTCCAAACAGACCCGTCACTGCGTCAACTCCATCTCACTTAAGTTTATTCCCGCCAGACAGGAGGGTATGAACAAAGTCTATTTTGCATCGGGCTGTTTCTGGGGTACGGAATACTTCTTCATGAAAGCTCCGGGAGTGAAACAAACCAGCGTGGGTTTTATGGGGGGACATGTAGAGAACCCCACCTACGAACAAGTTTGTCAGAAGAATACAGGCCATCTGGAGACCACTGAGGTGATGTTCGACCCTGCGGTGACATCCTACGAAGAGATGGTGAAACTGTTCTTTGAAACGCACGATTTCACGCAAACCAACGGCCAGGGTCCTGACATCGGTCCGCAATACCTCTCCTGCATTTTTTACAGCAGTGCTGCAGAAAAGGAGATCGCTGTAAAGTATATCAATATTTTAACAGGAAAAGGGTACAGCGTTGCAACCATGTTGAAGCCTGCATCCACTTTCTGGGAGGCAGAGAACTATCACCAGCAGTATTATGAATACAAGGGGACGAAACCTTACTGTCACAAATATACGAAAATTTTTTAAAAATACGAAAGCAGGCTTTCCAATAAATAAACAGATGATTTTGAAAACTTTTCGAATGCTCGTATGTTTTATTAGTATCGTTTAAAGATAAAAAATTATGTACGTTTAATCAAAAAAAAGGAAAATTATGAAAGTATTTCGTTTTGTTTCATTGTTTACCCTGATTCTGGCACTCGGAATTGGTACAACATCGTGTAAGAAAGTGAATGATGCAGACCTGCAGAAGGCTGCACAGGAGACATTGGCTGCTAATCCGGATTTAGCAGGCGTGATGGTCACAGTACAGGATCAGGTGGCAACCCTGTCTGGTGTTGTAATGGATGATGCCACAAAGGCATACGCTGAAAGCACTGTTGCCGGCATGGAAAATGTGAAATCAGTAGTTAATCAACTCGAGGTTGTTCCTCCCGCTCCCGATTTCTCAGCGCTTGATGCGACTATCAATGCGGCACTGGCTGATGCACTCAAGGATCACGCAACAGTGGTTGCCCAGGTGAAGGATGGTGTGATCACACTCACAGGTGAAATCAGAGAAAGAGATCTTCCCACCCTTATGCAGAAGTTAAATGCTTTAAACCCTGAACAGATCGTTAATAACCTGACGGTAAAATAATTTGATTATGGCATTAGTAGACAAATACAAAGAACTGGTTGATCTCGCCAGACAAAACAATGTTTTGGTGAATGAATCGGGTAACGTACTTAAACTGGATGGTGTTGTTCCATCAGCCAGCATAAAGGACAAGATGTGGGAGATTTATCAGAGGATAGATCCGCAGTTTAAAAGCAACGATGTACTGCTGAATGTAAAAACAGCGGTATCTGACAGTGGAAAAGTGAAAGTGGTGACAAGAGAAAGCCGCCTGAACATCCGCAAAGGCCCCGGAACAGACCAGCCTATCGTGGGTAAGGCTGAGAAGGGTGACATCATCTCACTGATCAGCAAAGCCAACGACCTGTGGTGGCTTGTACGAGACAATGATGGTGAAGAGGGATACTGCTACGCGCAATACCTTGAACCGGTACAGTAACACAACCAAATCAGATCTTTACGATACGCAAAAAGGTTGCCATCTGGCAACCTTTTTTTGTGCGATAGAAAGGACGATCAATCCCTGCCCTATGGTCAATCGAATGTGAACCGGGTATCCATCTTAATGGTCAGTATTACTGGTGTGGACAGTTGATGTGTGGATGTATAAGATAACACGAGCGATGAGGATCCTTTTCTGTTGATCTCATCCATTACTGTCTGCAGGAATGTCAGCTGAGTTAATTCCATGAGTTTATCATTTGCAGTGATCGTGGGTAATACAATTTTCTTTTTCGAATCACTTTTCAAAGATAATGTGACGTTCGTCAGCTCTACCTCCTGTGCAGTGGTAATACCTGAAATCTGAATAAAAGAGGATGTCTGCACAAGAGCTGCATTCACATATTTCACATACTCACTGATTGCCGTAAAATCACTCATGGCAATTGAAACTTCACTTGTCGTGTTAGCACCTGCTGCAGCAAGCATTGTAAATGATTTCGTAACCGACGCTGTCTGTGATGCCGGCAGGTCATCGGGCTTGTCACTGCCGCAGGCGATAAAGAGTATGGCGGTGGTGAATACTATAAGAATGGAGAATAATTTTTTCATAAGATTGTCGTTTAAATTTATAGTTATCTGTCTGGTTCTGTTTTTATCTTCTATTGTAACAAATATATCATATAGGATGTTCAATGCATAAAAGTAAGGAGTAAAAAAACATAATTTGCCCAATAATGACACAGTACCAATAATGAAACTGCGTTACCCCAACAAAAGAAAGCCCCCGGGATGACTCCCGGGGGCTTCTTATAAAGAACGGCGGCTACCTACTCTCCCACTTTGTGTGCAGTACCATCGGCGCAATTGGGCTTAACTTCTCTGTTCGGAATGGGAAGAGGTGGAA
>JAAYGM010000140.1 GCA_012727735.1 Bacteroidales bacterium
ACTCCATCCTGAAGGAGGAGAGCAGCGCCCTGCGTGACTTCAGGCTGGTGCTATCCAAAAATGTGGCGCTTACGATCCGCAAGGGGATGTCGCTCTTCGGCATCGAGGTGCCGGAGCGGATGTAATCATTATCCACGCAACCGAACCATACAGGGTTCGGGCAAGTTTTTATACAGTGGCTTCGCGCTTTTGCACGAAGCCACTCGTCTGTTATTTCAGGTACTTCGCCAGGAAGCCGAGCATGGAGCTATAGAAGTCCATCCTGTTCTCCTCACGATAGAAACCGTGTCCCTCGTTGTATTTCACCATGTAGGGTACATAAAGACCCTTCCCGCGCAGCGCTGCCACAATCTGATCCGATTCGTTGATGTTCACCCGCGGGTCGTTGGCGCCCTGCACCACGTAGACCGGCCTCACAATCCTGTCGGTCTGATAGATGGGCGATACCTCGCGGGCGATCGCCAGCTCCTCCGGATCATCCAGGTCGTACCAAATCTCCTTCACCATCTCGGTGAGCGGCTTCCAGTATTCAGGGAAAGAGGCAAAGAAAGTCTCGATGCTGGAGATGCCCACGTAATCCACACCACAGATGTAGAGGTCGGGTGTCTTCACCAGCCCCATCAGCGTGGCATAACCGCCGTGGCTGCCGCCGTAGATCGCAATCTTATCTTCATCCACCCATCCCTGGTCGATGGCATAGCGCACACCATCCTCCACATCATCCATCACCTTTCTCCCCACCTCTTTGAAGCCGGCACGCAGAAACTCCTTGCCATAACCACCCGAGATGCGGAAGTTGACCTGCAGGGTGGCATACCCCCGGCTGGCGAAGAGCTGTGTCTCAGGGTTGAAGCCCCAGGAGTCTCGGATGCCCTGGGGACCGCCGTGCGGGTTGACAATGAGGGGCACCTTCTTTCCCTGCAGTGCCTCTTCGGGGAGGGTGATGTATCCATGCAGCGTCAGGCCATCACGGCTACGGAAGGTGATGGGACGCATCTCCGCCATATCCTCCTCTTTCAGTTGCGGCATCAGGTCGTAGAGCAGTCTGAACGCATCGCTGCTGACATCGTATTCATAGTAAGTGCCATAGAGCTTGTCGCTCTGCACAACGACCAGGAAGGTGTTCTCCTCATCATCATGATCAGCTACGCCGTAGATCTTACCGGGGAATTGCTCTCTGACCCCGGCATCAATTTTTTTATAAAGATCACTCACCGGTACGATCTCTGTTTTCTCACCCTGGAAACCGAAATAATCAATCTCATAGTTCCGTTTGCGGGACAATCCCATATCGGATAGATCATACTCCGGATGGGAGAAGATCTCACTGATCACCCTGTTCTCTTTCAGGTCATAGAGCAGTACGGCTGTCTTATCGCTCTCAAGGTTACTGATCACGTAGGCATCATCCGGATCGGGAGAGGTGTAGTTGAAGGAGATGATACCGAAGCTGTCGTCCCAGTTCATCTTTTTCTTCAGCTCAAAATCTGCTGTCTCCCTGTTCCTGTAGTAAAACTCCATCTCCACACCGTTCACCATGCGGGTATAGCCGCGCAGGTCGCCCTCTTTGTCGAAATCATACCCCTGGATGGGGTTGGCGGGGTCGCTGTTCTCGTATAGTTTCTTCAGATCGCCGGTCACCACATTCAGTTTGAAAGGCTCAAAGACCTGGGGGTTCTCCCTGTTCATGGAGATGATGATGAAGTCCTTCTGCTCCTTCAGGAGAGAGAGGATGCCGGCTCTCACATTCTCGAAGGGAGTCAGGTCGAGGGCATTGCTCCCATCCAGGTTGGCGGCATAGATATGGTAGTTCTCGTTGCCCCCCTTGTCCATCATGTAAAAGAGGCGCTCATCGTTGACCCAGCCGTAACCCTTGATCGGCTCCTCTTTCTCCTCGATGACACGGGTCACCTCACCTGTGGCAATCTCCCTGATATAGACATGGTTCTTCAGTCCATCCTTCTCCATGTAGGAGAGATATTTACCGTTAGGGGAGAGACGGAAAGAAGAAGCTTTTGGTCGTGCGAAATAATCACTGACGCTGTACTTGTATACTCCTTTATCGTAACCTATCAGCTCCTGCAACTCCTCATCGGAAGAGACCAGCGCAGGATTACCCGGTATTTTACTCTCAAACCGTTTCAGTGTGAGAGGCAGACTCATCCCGCCCTGCTCGTAAGTTCCAACGATGCTGTCGCCCTGCAGTACGCCGTTGAAGGCAATCTGAGCAGCTGACACCTTCAGCGTTACGCTGTTTCCCGACAGCTCCACCGTGTCGACCGCAATACCTGCCGCACCCTGCATGGGCACATCCATCGTTCCCGACAATCCATCCTCCTCCGGGGTAATGTGAAATATCAACTCCAGTTCCACTCCCTGCACCGTCAGAAGACCTTTCCAATCCCCATCAATCCGCTGTGCATTTACCATCATAGTTGTTGCAATTACGGCGAACAATACGCCCAGTTTCTGTTTCATAATTGATTTTTTTTAATTAATCCAACAGGTTATAAAACCATAGCAAATGTAGTAAAAGATGATAAACAAAAAAATATTCAGAGATGATATCTGCTGAATATGAACAACAAAGGGGGATGATTACCGTTGTATCATCCCCCTGATGGTTCATCCAAAACAGATCAATTATAGGCTTTCTCGCCATGCTCGAAATAGTCAAGTCCGATCTCCTCTTCTCTGCTGCTGACACGGATGCCGATGGTGTACTTGAGTGTTGCAAAGAGCGCACTGCCGGCGATGGCTGCCCAGGCTGCGAAAGTGAGTACACCAATAGCCTGGCTGGCCAGCATCGCCGCACTGCCGCCGTAGAAGAGGCCGGGCAGGGCCGCATCGGCGGAGAAGAACCCCACCATCAGGGTACCGAAGGCACCGCAGACACCATGTACCGAGACGGCCCCAACCGGGTCATCCACCTTCAGCTTCCTGTCAATGAACTCCACCGAGAAGACCACCAGCACCCCTGCCATCAGCCCGATGAGCACTGCCCCGCCGGGGGTGACCACGTCACAGCCGGCGGTGATGGCGACCAGTCCCGCCAGCACCCCGTTGAGGGTCATGCTGAAGGTGGGTTTACCATAACGGAACCAGGTGGTGATCAGCGTGGCGATGCCTCCGGCAGCGGCAGCACCGTTGGTGGTCATAAAGATGTGTGCCACGAGGTCGGGATCACCCAGCCCCAGTGTGGAGCCGGGGTTGAAGCCGAACCATCCCAGCCAGAGGATGAAGACACCCAGTGCCGCCAGGGTGAGGCTGTGGCCCGGGATGGCATGCACCTTTCCCTTCTTGTACTTGCCGATGCGGGGACCCAGGAAGGCGGCGCCGATGAAGGCGAGCCATCCACCCATGGAGTGAACCACCGTAGATCCGGCAAAATCGTGGAAGGGAATCTCCATCTGCGAGAGCCATCCGCCGCCCCACACCCAGTGCCCTGAGATGGGATAGATAAGGGCTGAGATCGCTACGCTGTAGAGCAGGTAGGCCTTAAATTTGGTCCGCTCAGCCATGGCCCCTGAGACGATGGTGGCGGCGGTGGCGGCAAAGACCAGCTGGAAGATAAAGAAGGCGTTGTTCGGGATGCCCAGCTCCAGGGCATGGTTCACCTTTGAGAAAATCTCGAACTCACCGAAGAAACCGTTCCCGGCACCGTACATGATACCGTAGCCGATAAGCCAGAAAGCGATGGATCCCATGCAGAAGTCCATCAGGTTCTTGAACAGGATGTTGGTGGTGTTCTTTGTGCGGGAGAAGCCCGCCTCCACCAGCGCGAAGCCTGTCTGCATGAAGAAGACCAGTACTGCAGCGAACAGTACCCAGAAAGTGTTGAGTGCATATGTGGTTGTGATTGTATCCATAGTGTTTTGTTTTTATTATTCTTTGATGTACAATGATTCGGGGCCCTTTTCACCTGTTCTGATGCGGATAGACTCCTCCACGGGGGAGACAAAGATCTTTCCGTCACCCATCTCGCCTGTCCGCGCCGCATTGATGATGGCCTGACAGGAGAGGTCGACGTAGATCTCACGACAGACAAACGAGATTTGTATCCGCTCAATAAGGCGTGTTTCATATACCGTGGAACGGTAGATAGAGCTGGAGCGTTCGTTGCCTACCCCCGTGACATTCCAGTAGGTCAGAAAGTCGATCCCTATCTCGTGAAGTGCTTCCACCACCTCATCCAGTTGCGATTTGCGGATAATCGCTTCAATTCTTTTCATTTTCATACGATTTTTATTTTTTTTAATTATGTGTATGCTACGCGCATTGAATCATCTTCCGTGCGGAAATATTTGTCATGCTCTGTGCGGTGCACTCAGAAGCTGAATGCCGCTACCAGGTAGAACTTCTCACTGTCGGGGTTGAGGATGGCACTGCAGGTGAGGGGAACCGTGAAGGTGGGGGTTACCTGCAGCTCTCTGGTCGCGCTGATGCCGATGTTGGTGATGCGGAAATCACCGCTGAGCGACTGCAGCCCGTCGCCCCCACCCACGAAGAGGGTGATGTTCCTGAAAGCATAGCCTGCTTCGAAGTACTTGTCACCGCCCGCCGAGCCGGCTCCTCCTGCTTCGTTTAACACATAATTGGCAGCCAGGCTGAAACCGGAAATCTCATACCCGCCGTTCAGCTCGAAGATATGGGCTCCGGTCTCCCTGCTTGTATCAAAATAATCATTTCCTCCCTCAACGGAGGGGAGATAGTAGTCGGTCACACCCAGTGATAACCCAAAACCAAAGGTGTAACCGAGAAAGAGATCGGCCTCCAGCACGCCGTCGAAGGAGGCAGAACCCCACGCACCGGCGGAGAAGCCGCCCGATTCATAAGCGAGCGAGGGCTGAACCGCTGCATTCGACAGGTAGAGCCCTCTCCATACATAAGAACTGACCAGGTCGGCACCTGCCGTCCACGGCGATTCCGACTCACGGGCAAAGATGCCCGAACCTAAAACAACCATTGTGGCTGCAAGAAAGATTTTTTTCATCATAACCTATAAACATTTAATATTACATAAAGAAATTAACTCGCCACAAATATATACATTTTGATTTAATTACAACATTTTTATATACATTTTATTACTTTTATTTTATTTATCCTATCTTTATGTTTGTATACTTTCTTAAATATTACATGCCGATAGGCCTCTGTGAAATATTTTTCGTAGATTTGTCCTTACAACTTCAACAGAGATTGATCTATGACCTTCCCTACCCCATATGAATGCGCGAAGGAATTTGTATCCCATACCGACAGGAACATATTTATCACTGGAAAAGCCGGCACGGGCAAAACAACCTTCCTACGTACGTTTCGTGCCGGGACAACGAAACAGATCGCCGTTGTCGCTCCGACAGGTGTGGCTGCCGTCAATGCCGGGGGTGTCACCATCCATTCATTCTTCCAGCTGCCCTTCACCCCGTTCACCCCTACTCCCTCCGGACGTGAGTCACTGATTGCCCGCATGAAGATGAACCATTCACGCCGTCGTGTGATCCGTGAGCTGGAGGTGCTGGTGATCGATGAGATCAGTATGGTACGTGCCGATGTGCTGGATGCCATCGACACCGTGCTCCGCAGTGTGCGTCACCGCCGTTCGGAGCCTTTTGGCGGCGTGCAGATGGTCTTTATCGGCGACATGTACCAGCTATCGCCCGTGGCCAAAACAGATGAATGGCGTATCCTCTCGGGATATTACCAGAGCATCTATTTTTTCCACAGCCGTATCATACAGGAGCACCCTCCTGTTTACGTGGAGTTTGACAAGATCTTCCGGCAGTCCGACAACATTTTTATCGATCTGCTGAACCAGGTGAGGAACGATTCCCTTACACAGGAAGGGTACAACCTGCTGCAGAGCCGCTACGATCCGCATTTCAACCCATCACCTGAAGAAAATTATATCACGCTCACCACGCACAACCTCACAGCTGACAGGATCAACAGGCTCGAGCTGGAGAAAATCGAAACCGCCCCCCATCATTTCACAGCGGAGGTGAAGGGTGAATTTCCGGAGAATGCTTTTCCTGTTGATCGCGTGCTCGAACTGAGAGAGGGAGCCAAAGTGATGTTCGTGAGAAACGACATGGAGGTACCCCGCCGTTTTTTCAATGGAAAGATAGGCACGATCAACCGTATCGAAGAGGAGGTGATTACCGTGCAATGTCCCGGCGACGCCGATGAGATCACCGTTTCACCCGTTCTCTGGGAGAATATCCGCTACACCACCAATCCCGACACCAACATGGTAGAGGAGGAGATCATCGGCACTTACAATCAGATTCCCCTGCGGTTCGCCTGGGCCATCACCATCCACAAGAGCCAGGGGCTCACCTTCGATAAAGCGATCATCGATGCGGGGAAAGCCTTTTCGCCGGGACAGGTGTATGTGGCGCTGAGTCGTTGCCGGTCGCTCAACAGCCTGGTGTTGAAAAGCCCGATCAACCGCAGCAGCATCGGGGTGGACGGGCAGGTTGTCCGCTTTTCATCCTCCAGACCCGATGAAGAACGGGTTTCGCGCGAGCTGCTCTCGGCAAGGGAGCAGTACAGGACCACCCTGCTGCTGCAACTGTACGACTTCAGGCCGCTCCTTCAGCAGGCCCGCAGCTGGTACACCGAAACAAAGGAAAATGAATCATCCTTCAGCGACGAAACCGCCCCCTTCGTCGGCGGTATCTGCGATCAGCTGTCGGAGCTGGAGCTGGTGGCAGCCAGGTTCAGGGTGCAGCTGCAGCGAATCATGCAGCAGCGGCCTGTCGACACCGCGTTTTTCGCAGAACGGCTCCGTGCATCCTCTCCCTACTTCGCCGAAAAGATAGAGACGCTGCTGCGTACCCTGCAGGAATCGGCAGCGACCACCGACAGCAAGGCCAATGCGATGGATTATGATGAGGGGATCACCTCCGTTTTCACCGCTGCAGCGCTGAAGAAAGAGCTGATCACCGCGACAGCCGGCGATTTCAGTGTGGAGTCCTATTATGCCGCGCGGGCCCTGTTCAGGAAACCCACGTTTGCTGTTTCATCCTATAGCCGCGACACATCGGGTGCACAGCTGAAATCGATCCACCCCGAACTGCTCAGTGAGCTGGTCCGGCTACGCAACCAGTTAAGCAGTGAGGGCAACCTGCCCGTCTATATCGTCGCCTCCATCAAAACGCTGGTGCAGATGGCCGATTACCTGCCTGAAACAGAAAAAGAGTTACTCAGGATTGATGGCATCGGAAAAGTGAAAGTGGAACGTTACGGTCCGCAATTCCTTACGCTGATCCGCAACTATAGCTCGGCATACGGAACAGCATCACGCATGATCCATTTTAAGGAGCAGGAAATGCCGAAAAAGAGAAAAAAGAAAAAGTAATACCGGTGCTGCGGGGAAATAAAGAGACTGTCTCAAAAAATTGAGGCAGTCTCTCTTTTTTACGGACTTTCATCATTTTGTTCACGCTGTAATAATAGGAAGGTGATGCAGCTATATTCATCAGGGTAAAGCCGTATTATCTTCGGAACTCGTTCGGAACTCCTTCGAATATCGTTCGAATATGCTTCGAACATATCCGAAGATGTATAGGGCTTATTATGGCTGAATTTAGAGTTCGCTTTATGCCATATAAGGCGATTCACAGGGAATGGGATTGAAAAAAAGGCCGTCTCATGATTTAACATGTAACGGCCTCTTGAATAAATCCTGTCTGTCTTATCTTATCTGTTGGGTGTCTCCCATATTTTCGTCCCGGCACACCGGATATCGGCTGTCTGATCTCCTGCCTGCAGCATGAAATCACCCTCCTCCAGGGTCCATTTGCCATGCTCGTTGACAAAAGCGAGATCGTCGGCGGCCAGCCTGATCGTGACCCTCTCTCTCTCTCCCGGTTTCAGCGATATCTTTTCGAATGCTCTCAGTCGGCGTACATCGGGCGTGATGGATGCCACCCTGTCGCTGCTGAAAAGCAACATCGCCTCTTTACCCTCCATGCTGCCGCTATTGGTGATATCGACCGACAGCGTGATGGTATCGCCGGAGGTAAACTCCGTTCTATCTACCTGCAGGTTGGAATAATCAAATGTCGTGTAGCTCAGCCCATAACCAAACGGATACTGCACCGAGGTCTGCGCACCGTAATCATACGCACCCTCCATCTTGCCCTCGAGGTTCTGACCGGGCTTGTGGTCATAGGTGATCAGTCCCTGTTCAAATTTCGGGTAGGTATAGGAGAGCTTACCGCTGGGGTTGACATCACCTGTCAGGATATCGGCCAGGGCATCTCCGCCAAAGTTACCCGGCAGATAGAGCTGCAGGATCGCTTTTGCACCGGGCTCGATCTTGCGGATCAGGCGCGGGCGTCCCTCGTTCAGCACCAGGATCACGGGCTTGCCTGTTTCCTGGAGTGCCAGGGCCAGGGCTGTCTGGTTCTCCGAGAGGGTCAGCTCATCCAGGTTGCCGGGTGTCTCACAGTAGGAGTTCTCACCCACGCAGAGGATGATGTAATCCACGCCCCTCGCAGCTGTGACCGCTTTTTGTATCTCGGGGGTGTTCTCTTCGTAATACTGTCCCTCCATCTTATAGGTCACACCCGGTTCGTAGCGTACGTTGCCCTCACCGAACTTAAGCTGCAAAGCTTCGTAGATGGTGTTGTACTGCGCTGCAAACTCTTCCACCTTCTCACCCTGCCAGGAGTAGCTCCAGCCACCGTTGAGCGTGCGCATGGAGTGGGCATTGGGTCCTGTCACCAGGATGCGTGCGCCGGCCGGCAGCGGGAGGATCCCCTCTTCATTTTTCAGCAGGGTGATCGCCTCATCGGCAGCAGCTTTGGCTGCCGCTTCATTCTCTGCACTCCCGAAATCGGGGTATTCCGCCCGGGACCAGAAAGGACGTTCGAAGAGTCCCAGTCGGTACTTCATGCGCAGGACCCTCCGTACGGCATCATCCACACGCTGCATCGACACCTCTCCCTCATCCACCAGCTCCACCAGCGTGGGACAAAAAGCGAGGTTGTAAGGTTCCATCACCATATCGATACCGGCATTGATGGCGATCTTCACCGCCTCCTTGTAGTCAGTGGCAATCTTGTCACGAGAGAGCAGGTTCTGCACATCCGCCCAGTCGGTCACCACCACCCCGTCAAAGTTCATCTCCTCCTTGAGCCAGCCATTCAGCAGGCGACTGTCGGCATGGGTCGATACACCATTGATAATGCCCGAGTTGACCATGACAGAGAGTGCACCTGCCTCAACCGCTGCACGGAACGGCTCAAAATATTTCTCACGCAGGTCACTTTCTGAGATCACGGCAGGGGTACGGTCTTTCCCTGAGACAGGCACACCGTAACCCATGTAATGTTTCAGGCAGACAGCGATATGACTGTTACCCACATTATTGCGATCCTCACCCTGAAAACCGAAGGTAGAGGCCACCGCCATCTCTGCATTGAGGTAGACATCTTCACCGAAGCTCTCCCACTGACGCGACCAGCGGGCATCTCTCCCCAGGTCCATGGTAGGAGCGAAAGTCCAGGGGATGTTGCTGGCACGTGTCTCGTAGGCCGTGATGCGTGACCCCTCCCTCATCAGCTCCCTGTTGAAGGTGGCACCCATCGCTACCGACTGCGGGAAGAGCGTTGAGCCGGCGGTGTAGGTGGTACCATGGATGGCATCGATGCCATAGATCACCGGTATGCCTGTCTCCTCCAGTGCCCTCTCCTGGATGGCACGGATGGTCTTCTCCCACACCTCGGTGGTGCGGGCACGGTTATTGGCGGTGTTGAGGATAGAGCCCACCTTGTACTTGCCGATCACGGTATCCAGCATCGCCGGATCCACCTCGAACGGTTCATCACTGAAGTAGGCATTTCCACCTTTACCGAGCAGATCGACCGTGAACTGTGCCATCTGACCCACCTTCTCCTCAAGGGTCATCTGCGCCATGATGCTGTCTACTTTTCTCTCAATTCCCTCATCCTGATTCACGCCTGATTTACCGGTGCTGCCGTTACAGGCAGCCAGTAACGGTATGAAAAGGAGGGAAAATATAATTTTGTTGATGTTCATAGGATAATTATTAGCTATATATTGTTAGCTGTAAGCGTTAAGCAATAAGCGATAAGCTGATTAGACAAAAGCTATAGGCAATAAGCAGTAAGTTGTAAGTTGTAAGCAGTAAGCTATTAGTCAAAAGCTGTTAGCGATAGGCTGTAGGCGATAAGCTCTTTTAATTCCAGCGTGTTGGTTTTATTTAAAAAATTATTTCTGATAAACCCGCACGTAATCGATCTCGTATGTGGCGGGTAACTTCGACTCGTCGACACCCTGTGCACCACCCCAGTCGCCGCCCCATGCGAGGTTCAGCTTCAAGTAGAAAGGCACGTTGAAGGGCCAGGTTTTTTTATCCCCTTTGCCGTCGTTATCGAACCGGAAATATGCTTCGCCATCCACAAAGCCTTTGATGTAATCGGCCGTCCACTCCACCGCGTAGATATGAAACGCCGTCTCGGCATTCTGAATGGTTTTTGTTGCTCCTTTCTGGGTACCGATCATATGATTATATGCTTCGGTATGCACCGTTGAGTGTACCACGTTGGGCTGATACCCCACATACTCCATGATGTCGATCTCACCGTCGAGCGGCCAGGAGGTGAAGTTCTTCGGCATCATCCAGAAGGCAGGCCAGGTTCCCTTTCCACCGGGCACCCGCAGGCGCGCCTCAAAGTAACCGTAGGTCCAGCCCTCTATCGTGTTAATCCGTGCCGAAATGATGTCACTGCCGCTCTTTCGGGCGATGATCTTCAGTGTGCCGTCATGTATCGCCGCCACCGTATCGGTGCCGCGGTAACCGCCCACGTAGGTCTGCAGCTCATTGTTGACCGCTCCCTTTTGGAGGTTCTCGTACCACCACTTGCCGGTGTCGGGCAGTGCAGGCTTGCCGCCGCTCAGCCTTTCATCGTTGAACTCCTCCTCCCATACAAGGCTGTAACCCTCCGGCACATGGTTCTCAATGGTGCCGGCGGCCTGAGAAACAGTATAGTTCTGGCTATAGTTACCTGAAGTAAAGGTGAGCTCTGCCGTGCGGGCGGTGGTCTGCGGGTTGCCGGTGGCAGTGATCTTCAGGCTGGTCTGGCCGTTGTGCCCGGAACCGGGCTCCGTACCACACCAGGATTGATTGGAAGTGACGTTCCAGTCACCGTTGGCCGTAACGATCACGCTTCTGGTCTCTCCCTTTGACGAGAGGGCAACCGTTGCAGGGCTAAAGCTCCATTTCACCTCAACCGGTTCGGGCGGATTGATCTCAGGGCTGTCCTTACCCCCGCAGGCAGAGAGCAGCACCAGAAGAGAAAATAGTAAATTATTCATTTTCATCCTTTCAGCTGAAAAGGCTGCCACACAATATGGCAGCCTTTCTTTTACAAAATTATTCTTATTCAGCAAATGTAAAATCATCGAAGTAGAAGAAGCCCGGGCCGGCATGTCCCTCTGCACCGAACTGAATCACGATCCTGTCGTAATCGGTACGTTCAGCCACACCACTGAAGTCAAACTCCAACTCCAGCCACTTGTTCATCTCCAGATCCGCCTTCACGATCTCGGTCTGTGTTTGCCAGGCGTTACCGCCCATATCACTGTCCTGGAACTTCACTGCCAGCTGAGGCAGCAGCTTCTTGTTGGCGATCCAGTCGCCTGCAACAGCATGCTCTGTGGTATAGTCGTTGAACGAGGGGATAAAGACCTTTACCCGCACCTTGTTCTGTGTGGTGAGATCGAACTTGTACTCTGCTGCCGTAAAGGCGAGGTTACTGTAGAAACCGCCTGATTTCCAGTAACGGTACACC